>NZ_JBBCQL010000236.1:0-6999 GCF_037149975.1 Chryseobacterium sp. VD8
AAATCAGTGATCCCGATCAGATTGCAGCAGGATTAACGGGGAAAGTTTCGCAGGTGAAAGATGCCAATGCATTCTTCTTCAATTTTCCTACTGTTCAGGGATTTGGTAACGTTTCCGGTTTTGAATTTATGCTTCAGGACAGAACGAACGGCTCTTTGGAACAATTAGGAACCAACACTCAGGCTTTCATCGGAGAATTGATGAAACGTCCGGAAATTGCCTTCGCGTTTACAACGTATGCAGCAGGAAATCCACAATTCACGATTGAGGTGGATAATGATAAAGCCAATCAGCTTGGAGTTTCAATTACAGAATTGATGCAGACGATGCAGATTTATTACGGAAGCAGCTTTGTTTCGGATTTCAACCGATTCGGAAAATACTACAGAGTAATGGCTCAGGCGGATATTCCTTACCGTACCGATGCGAATTCTCTTGAAGGAATTTATGTTAAAAATAAATCCGGCGAAATGGTTCCTGTAAAAACATTGGTGACTTTAAAAAGAAGTTTCGGACCTGAAACGGTGACCAGAAACAATCTTTTCAATGCCGTAACAATCAACGGAACACCGAAGCCGGGTTACAGTACCGGAGATGCAATTAAGGCAGTGGAAGAAGTAGCACAGAAATCACTTCCGAGAGGTTATGGGTACGAATGGACAGGGATCACCCGTGAAGAGATTAAAACAAGCGGACAGACCTCATTTATCTTTATGCTGAGTATTTTGTTTGTCTATTTCTTACTGGCAGCTCAGTACGAAAGTTACATTCTTCCGTTTGCCGTTATTTTAACGATTCCTACTGGTATTTTCGGAGTATTTGCCTTCACGGGACTGGCTGGAATTGATAATAACATTTACGTTCAGGTTGGATTGATCATGCTGGTCGGATTATTAGCGAAAAATGCAATCCTTATTGTGGAATTTGCTGTTCAGAGAAGAAATGCAGGAAGATCATTACTGGAATCTGCACTTCAGGCTTCGAGATTACGTTTAAGACCGATCTTAATGACCTCGTTTGCATTCATCATCGGGATGCTGCCGTTAGTTTGGACTCAGGGAGCTTCCGCAAAAGGTAACCACTCAATCGGGATGAGTACTGTGGGCGGAATGTTAACCGGAGTTGTATTCGGAGTATTCATTATTCCTGTGATGTTTGTGATTTTCCAGTATTTACATGAAAAAATGCCGAGCAGAAAAAAGAAAAGACTTCAAAGACAGAAACTGGAGGCAGAACTTTTAGCAGCAGCTCATTAATAAATGATTGACAAAACTTTGAGATTTTCAAACAGGAATTTAAACGCAAAGATTTATTATTAATTACGAATATTTTTAAAGAAGCAAAGAAAGCGACAAGTCGCTGATGAAGCTGCATGATTAAAAGTTCGCTTCTTAAAATCAATTTCATTGATTAAATCTTTGCTCTCTTAAATATTTTATATCAAAAATTTTCCTTTGCGTTAAAAAATTTCAAAACAAAAAGTAGAAACTGCTTTGAAGGATTTCTCAAAGTTTTGTACTCCATTAAAATTTAAACCTTTATGAAAAGAATAAAAAATATTATCATCACTTTTGGACTGGCTTTGGTTTCAGTCTCCTGTGTGTCGAAACTGGCGTACAAGGAGCCTGAACCGGAGCTTCCCGAAACTTTTAAATATACCGCAACAGCAGATACAGCAAGTGTAGCGAACCTGGAATGGAGAAAGTTTTTCAGCGATCCGATGCTGCAAAACTTAATCGAAAAAGGAATTAAAAACAACTACGATTTACAGATAGCTTTAAAACAGGTTGCTTCTTCACAGGAGAAATTAAAACAGGCAAAATATCTTCAATATCCCGATGTTGGTTTCGGAGTTTCCGCACAGATTTCCAAGCCTTCCAAAAACAGCATGAACGGACAAAGTTTAAACCTATTCTTAGGAAAAAGCTATGTTGAAGATTACAATGCAGCATTCAATTTGTCTTGGGAAGCAGATATTTGGGGCAAAATTAAAAATCAGCAGGAAGTTTCAAAAATGCAGTATCTGCAGACTTACGAAGCAACAAAAGCCATTCAGACACAGGTTGTTGCAGCCATTGCACAGGGATATTACAATCTGTTGATGCTGGATAAACAATTACAGATCGCCCAATCTAATCTAGAACTCAACAACCGGACGCTTTCCCTTACAGAAAAATTATGGCAAAGCGGTGATACCACTTCTCTAGGCGTTCAACTGGCAACGGCTCAGAAACAATCGACTGAACTTTTGATTACACAATTGGAGCAAAATATTGCCATTCAGGAAAATGCATTGAGTATTTTAGTGGGTGAAAATCCGGGAAAAATCAGCAGAACGATTGAAATGTCTGAAACTTCTTTGCCTCAGGATATTTCGGCAGGACTTCCCGCAGCAATGGTAAGCCGTCGTCCGGATGTCCGTCAGCAGGAATTGGTTTTGCTGGAATCCAATTCTATGGTAGGAATTGCGCAGGCAAATATGTATCCTTCCTTGAAAATTACGGCAAATGGCGGTGTCAATTCATTTAAAATTGATAACTGGTTTCAGATTCCGGCTTCATTGTTCGGTTCTGTTTTGGGAGGATTGACTCAGCCGATTTTCCAGAAAAGACAATTGAAAACAGATTTAAATGTGGCTAAAATTCAGAGAGAGAAAAATGTTTTGGCGTTCCGTCAGTCGGTTTTAAATGCGGTGGGAGAAGTTTCTGATGCTTTGGTTTCCAATGAGAGTTTAAAAGTTCAGGAACAAAAAGCAACGGAACAGGTGGCAACCTTAAAAAACGGAATCAAAAGTGCCGAAATGCTGTACAAAGGCGGAATGGCAAATTATTTAGAAGTGATAACAGCTCAGGGAAATTCTTTACAGGCAGAACTTAATCTGGCGTCTGTAAAAAGACAGAGATTGAGCAGTATTGTAGATTTATACCGGGCTTTAGGAGGCGGTTGGAAGTAGTAAATTAAAATTATATTGTTAATGGAATGCGGTCTTTCGGGGCTGCATTTTTTTGTTTAAATTAAACTTTTTAACCACTCGCATTGTCATTCTGGACATAGACTAAAAATCTACGAACGTAGTTCAGAAATGGAGTGAAGAATCTATAATATCTTCGTAGAGATTCTTCCTTCGTCAGAATGACAATCTGCGAAAATTTTGAACCATTAAGAACATTTAAGGAGTTAAGTTTAATTAAGAAAAATAAAATAGATTTAATAAACATATTATACTAAAAGCGAAGCTCAACTCAATATTCTTCACCTCTTATTCAAAATCTTAATGGTTCAAAAAGATTTATTTTTGAAATTCCTCATTAATATAATCTATCAAACCATCAAAATCCTCCTGCGAATATCCCAACTGTAAATAATGAATATCATCCGCTTTCCGATACCAAGTCAATTGGCGTTTTGCGTACCTTCGGCTGTTTTTTTTAATTTCGGAAACGGCAAAATCAAGATCCCATTCTCCTTCAAAATATTTAAATAATTCGGAATAGCCAACCGTATTCAAAGCGGTGAGATGTTTAAATTTCTCAAGACTTTTTGCTTCTTCCAGCAAGCCTTTTTCCATCATGATATCCACTCTCCTGTTAATCCGGTCGTACAACTCTTCTCTCGGTGCTTCAATTCCGATCCGGATGGTTTTAAAATCTCTGGAATCCTGCGAAACAGCAATTTGTTCAGAATATTTTTTATTCGTCTGCCAAATCACGTCGATAGCCCGTAAAAGTCTTCTGTGATTGTGAAAATCTACTATGGCAAAATATTCGGGATCAAGCTCTTTCAGAATTTCCTGAAGCTTTTCAATTCCCTCGTTTTCGAAAATTTCCTGTAATTTTTTCTGATTGTTTTCATCCGCTTCAGGCAAATCATTCAATCCCTCAATCACTGCTTTTTCATACATCATGCTTCCACCAACTAAAATGACGGTATCATGTTTTTCGAAAAGTTCACTGATTTTTTTTAAGGCATCTTCTTCATACTGTCCGATGGAATAATATTCTTCAACAGAAAGGTTTCCGATAAAATGATGAGGTGCTTCGGCAAGTTCTTCAGCAGACGGTGAAGCCGTTCCGATTTTCATTTCCCTGAAAAACTGTCTCGAATCACACGAAACAATCTCTGTGCTGAAATGTTTTGCCAGATCAATTGCCAGTCTTGTTTTACCAATTCCGGTGGGGCCTACAACAGAAATTAAATTTTTCTTTTTCACCGTGCTAATTTACGAAAATGAGTGAATTCTATTTTACCGAAAAAAAGACAATATATTTCCATGTTTCTTAGGCAGTTAAAAATTTACAAAATCATTGCACGAACTTTTTTCTTCTAAAAGAAACCATTAAGATTTAATTTAGAAGTTAAGTACAATTAAGAATCAAATAGATTTTTAAAAAATATTATGACTTAAAGCAGAGCTCACCTTAATATTCTAAACTCCGTAAATTAAATCTTAATGGTTCAAATAAACTTTCCTACTACTAAAGACTTACTTTCTGTAAGATGGAAGAACGAATATGGAAGTTAAAATCGGTATTCAATAATATCCACAACAATCTTACCGCTTCCTTCTTCCTTCTTCCTTCTTCCTTCTTCCCTCTTCCCTCTTCCCTCTTCCAGCTTTCAACATTAGCAAAACTATAGACTTAAATGTTTATCTTTGTAAGACAATAAAAAACTATGATTTTATCAATGACCGGCTTTGGTAGAGCCGAAGACGTTTTTGAAGGTAAAAAAATTACCATCGATATTAAATCCCTGAACAGCAAGAGCTTCGATTTAAATATCAAAATTCCTTTGAGATATAAAGAGAAGGAATTTGAGGTAAGAAAAATTCTGAACGACAGAATAATCCGTGGAAAAGTAGACTGCTACATCAATATAGAAAATCTTGAAGAGTCCAATGATGTGAAAATCAATAAAAGCTTAATTGATTCTTACATGAAGGAGCTGAAAAACATCGCTTCAGACGGACCCGATTTCGAATATCTGAAAATGGCAGTGAGGCTTCCGGATGCGATTACTTCAAGACCGGACGAATTATCCGAAGGCGAATGGGAAGCTTTGGCAAAAATTGTGAATGCTGCGGTTGACCGTTTTGAAGAATTCAGAAGAACGGAAGGTAAAATTTTGCATGAAGAACTTGAAAGAAATATTCAGAATATTGATAAATACTTAGGTGAGGTCATTCCGTTCGAAGAAGACAGAATTTCGGCAGTGAAGGAGCGTTATCAGAAAACTTTAAAAGAGTTTGAGAATGTAGATGAAACCCGTTTCTATCAGGAAATGGCTTATTTTACAGAAAAACTGGATATTTCAGAAGAAAAAGTAAGACTTTCCCAGCATTTGAAATATTACAAGGAAGTAATGGACAATGAAGATTTCAACGGTAAGAAACTTGGATTTATTTCTCAGGAAATTGGTCGTGAAATCAACACATTAGGTTCCAAAGCCAATCATTCGGAAATTCAGAAACTCGTGGTGATGATGAAGGATGATCTAGAGAAGATTAAAGAACAGACGTTAAATGTGCTTTAAATTCAAAGTTTAATATTTAAAATTCAATGTTAAAAACTTTGGATAAGCAAAATAATTTTGAATAATAGATTTTAACTTTAAACTAAAAACTTTGAACAATAAAGTTATCATATTTTCAGCACCTTCAGGAAGCGGAAAAACAACATTGGTAAAGCATTCTCTGGAAGTTTTTAATGAACTGCAGTTTTCGATTTCATGTACAACAAGACAGCCGAGAGGCAGTGAAGTTCATGCAGTGGATTATCATTTTTTAACACCCGACGAATTCAGACAGAAGATTGCTGAAAATGCTTTTGTAGAATTTGAAGAGGTTTATACCGACAAATACTACGGAACATTAAAATCCGAAGTGGAAAAAATCTGGAACGAAGGAAAAGTGGTTATTTTTGATGTTGATGTAAAAGGCGGAATTTCCTTAAAGAAATATTTCGGAGAACAGGCTTTGTCGATTTTCATTGAACCACCTTCCATTGAAGAATTGGAACGAAGATTGATCTCAAGGAACACAGATGATGCAGAGACCATCAAAACGCGTGTGGCAAAAGCAGAAGAAGAAATGTCTTACGCAAAAGAATTTGATAAAATCGTCATTAACAGCGATCTGAACGAAGCAAAAAAAGAAATAGAAAGTTTAATAAAAAATTTTATTGGAAGTTAAAGACCGGATGATGGAAACGGGAAGCTTGAGGTTTATTAAACAACGTCAAAATTCTAATTTTTAATTCCTATTTTTTAATTTCTGATTCTAAAACATTGAGGTTGATATGAGTACCGAAACATTAGAAAAAGCTAAATCTGCGATTCCTGTAAGAGGATTTCTGGATATAAAAGATATAGCAATTCCTCAAGGAGAAGAGCTTGTACAGGCAATTCTTAAATTGAAAGAAGAAAAAAATGCCGTTATTCTGGCGCATTATTACCAACCCGGAGACATTCAGGATATTGCTGATTTTCTGGGAGATTCTCTGCAACTGGCAAGACAGGCAAAAGATACGGATGCAGATATGATTGTTTTCTGCGGAGTTCATTTCATGGCGGAAGCGGCTAAAATTCTGAATCCGACTAAAAAAGTAGTTCTTCCCGATACAATGGCAGGATGTTCATTGGCAGACGGATGTTCCGGAGAAGGTTTGAGAAAAATGCGCGAACAGCATCCGAATGCTTTGGTGGCAACCTACATCAACTGTAATGCAGAAACGAAAGCGGAAAGTGATATTATTGTTACCAGCTCAAATGCTGAAACGGTAATTGAAGCCTTACCGAAAGACCGTCCGATTATTTTTGCACCGGATAAAAATTTAGGAAGATATTTATCTCAGAAAACAGGACGCGATATGATTCTTTGGGACGGAAGCTGCATCGTTCACGAAGCATTTTCTATGGAAAGAATTGCAAAACAACTGGCAGATAATCCGGATGCAAAATTAATTGCACACCCTGAAAGTGAAGAAGCGGTTTTAAAGCTGG
>NZ_JBBCQL010000237.1:0-6980 GCF_037149975.1 Chryseobacterium sp. VD8
ACAAGGACAATCCCAGCTCAACTCCGCACTATTCCACCGCACATCACAATGTGCATGAGTGCAGCCGCCTTTTAACAGATGTACTTTTCCATTCGATTGTTTGTAGAGCGCGTAAGAATTCCCGTCATACTTTACTACTTTAGCTTCACCTTCGGTAATTTCTCCCAAAGATTCAATCTTTTCCTTGAGAAGTTTATCTTTGATAAAATCGAATGCAGCGGCAGCAGTTTCTTTTATAAAATCTGCCATTCCCGCAACCGGTTTAATTCTTGAAGGGTTAAAAAGATCTGCATATTTATTTTCGCGTCCGAGGATGAGATCGGTTATAATTTGTGAGGACAGCATTCCGAAAATCATCCCGTTTCCTCTGAATCCCGTTGCAACGAAGACACTCCCGTTACTTCCCGGACTTTTTCCGATGTAGGGAAAGCCATCTATCGGTTCATAATACTGACTTGACCAGCTAAAATAAACAAGATCAACTTCAAAATATTTACGAACGTAATTTTCAAGTTTTGAAAGACATTCTCCTGTATCTTCCGCATGTCCGGTTTTATGATCTTCTCCTCCAGCAATCAAAAATGTCTCACCGCCAATTGTCTGAGTTCTGTAATAATGATAAGGATCTACAAGATCATAACCCAGTTCCGCCGGATAGTTTTTATTTTTTAAGCTGAACGCTATTGCATAGCTTCTGTAAGGTGCATTTACGAAACTCAGCACATTTTTACCGGGAGGAATGTGCGTTGCATAAACAAGATTTCTGGATCTGATCTTTCCTTTTGAGGTTGTTGCGATAATGAAATCTTCCTGTTCTTCATGATTTTCACAGAGACAATCTTCTAAAATTTCGCCTCCCAGATTTAAAAAAACTTCACACAGCGCCTTTATATATTTTACCGGATGAAACTGAGCCTGGTTTGGAATAAGTACCGCGTTTACAAAAGGAACATAAAAGGGAATTTCTCTTGTAAAATGCAGCGTGTGATTTACTTTTGAAGCTCCTTCCACAATATCTTTCAACTGCTTATCCTGCTTTTCGTCGAGCGCAAAAAGGTAAGCCGATTTATGTTCAAAATCACAGCCTATATTAAACTGTTGAATATTGTTTTTTATCAGTTGAATTGCATCCTGCCCTGCTTTTGCAAATATTTTTGCATTGTCGAGACCAAAATCGCTGACAGCCTGCGAAAAAGTGGTATCAAAAAAATCATTAAGATGTGCCGTTGTTCCTCCCGTTGTTCCGAAACCTATCTTTGATGCCTCAAGAATGATGCATTTTTTTCCTTCCTGCTGAAGTTTCAGCGCTGTTGAAACTCCGGTAATACCGCCTCCGACAATTACTACATCATACACCATTTCAAAATCCGGATCGGAAGAGAAACTTTTAATTTCTTCCTGCCAAATGCTTTTCCTAGCTCCGTCTCTGTTCATAATTTATTGTTTAATTAAAATCCGAAACAATTAACCCTTTTTTTCTCAGATTATTGCAGCATACAACATGTGATCATCAACTAAAATTTATCATTTTTGAATTGACAACTGACTATAAATTTGCATTTATAAATCAGTCTGAGAGATCATCTATCTCAAATTTACAATTTCAACAAAGCATTGATTTATGACCGCAGTCATGAAATTTCAGGAATAAATTGTTTTATTATAAACATCAATAAAAAACCTTCAAATTAAGAATCTGAAGGTGGTATTTTTATAGCAAACTTTAAACTAATTTCAGAATTAACCGCAAAAGGGACAAAAGATAATCTTAAAGCGAATTTCCAGAATAATCAAAGCATTCAAAAGAATAAAAATCAAAGATTTTTAAAAACTATTGTGAGCTTTTTCATTTATAATAATCAGCTTTAAATAAGCGTTTAGTTCATCTTTTGTCCCTTTTGCGGTTAAATAAAAGTTTAAACAGACTTAGCATTGCATTTATTAAGCATTATCAGAAGAGCCGGATTTTATTTTCACAAACATATAAGCCAGCCCTAATCCCAATCCCGCTAAAAGTGCCATTTTTGTCTTTCTGGAAGGAACCGGAAGCATTGTTTCTCCGTAAATCCGGTGAGGTTCCGAAGATGGTTCTAAAATATTGCCTGAATCTGAAGGAGCATTTTTCACCTTCATCATAAGCCTCATAACTGCTGAAGCACTGTTAATTACAGGCTTTGGAAATAATCCGTACACATTTTTCAATACCATAGACGTAAAATCCGGAAACAAATCTTTTTTAGGATTTTTAGCTAATTCTACCATTTTAGCAGCCGTATCTCTCGGATCTGCTGCAAAAGGAGGAATTTTAAAATCCAGCCCAGAATATTTTGCAGAATGCATATTTCCCGTTGAACGCTGGATCTGCGGATAAATATTACAGATATGGATCTGCGGAAAATCTGAAATTTCGCCGTGAAGACATTCCATCAGTCCGCGAATGCCAAATTTTGTGGACGAATAAACCGCACTGTACGGCGCAGGCATAAAACCGCCGATAGAGACATTATTAATTAAAATTCCTTCTTCCTGCTTTTTAAAGACAGGCAAAGCACTGTACGCACCATGCATATAGCCAAAAAGATTAGTCTTAATCACCTGTTCGTTGATATCCATTGGGATTTCTTCGAATTTTCCGCTTGACATTACCCCTGCATTGTTTACCCAAATATCTATTCTGCCGTTGAACTGCAATGCTTTATTGGCTAAATTCTGAACATCGCCCGCAATAGAAACATCCGTTGGAACAGCCATCGCCGAAACGCCTAAATCCCTGCACAGAGCAACTGTTTCGTCCAGAGCTTCCTTACCTCTTGCCGCAACTACAATATTGCAGCCTTCCAAGGCAAATGCTTCCGCAGCTGCTCTTCCTACTCCACTGCTTCCTCCGGTAATTACTACGGTTTTTCCTCTGAGATTTTTTTGTTCATTATTAGAATTCATTTTGTGATGGTTTTTGGTTAGTTATCCATAATCAACCTATTATTATGCCATAACGAGCATAACTCTTAAGTTAAATTTTAAATCTTGTGAATAATTTTCAGTCAGGATTCCAATGACCAAGTTAAAGTTGATCTTGTTTTAAACTAATCATTTAATAATATAAATTTTCGTTAATATTCTTAATTAATCTTAAATAATGTAGCCGCTCTATTTTCTTGGCACAATATTTTAATATTCTCTAATACTCATGTTTAATTTGAGTTTTCATGGTTATTAGTTTTTATCCTCAGATTCTCTCTGAGGATTTTTTATTTTTCATCAACCAGTTTTAAAACAAAAAAAAAAAAAAACAGACCTTAAAAAGATCTGTTTTAATAAATTATATGTCGTTTTAAGTATGTTTATATTGCATAAGCTCCTTTGTTCTGAAAAACATTAATGACTTCCGTTTTATTATTAACCGTATTACAAATAACTTCGACCGTAAAATAAGAGACTTCATAAAGTACATATTTTACAGAATTTACTGTTCTTTCGCTCATGACACGTCCTTCATTCATCACGAAACTGCACTGTGCCTGATTTGGCAAATTTTTAAAATCGTAGTAAGAAATCATAGCTTTGTCTTTTAAGAGTTTCAAATAGATATACACAATTTCTTTGCCAATTTTCTTTAATAAAGTTAAATTTTTAAAATTTAAATGAAAATACCCTAAAACAGCGATTATATTCATAATATTTAATACGTATTAATACAGCATTTTACCGGAAGCTTTTTAGTAGAAATTCTCCGATCAGCTTATCAAAAGAGTTTTGTCTATATCCAAAGTTGCTGCAGTTGTATTTTTTGTCATTTTCAATATTGCAGATCTGCTCCGGGAAGAACTTTATCTTTTATTATTGATTTCAACACTATTTCAATTACTTCGAACTGAAAATGTAAAGCACTCTAACAATCTGAATTTCCACCCCCGAAAATGTTATTATTACTCTACAAAAAAACAAAACAACAATTTAAAAATCAACACCTTACAATATTAAACTTTTAAAAACATTGAATATTATAAACGTGTAAATATTTATATGTAAATTTATTCATCAAATAAATTTTCTGGCTTAACTAGACAAAAATCAATACAAAACCCATTAACAAAGGATTATAGTTCAGATATTGATTAAAATATTTCATTATGTAAATAAAAAATTTTACTTTTAATCAGAATTTTTAATAAATATCATAATGGTCAGAATTTTCCTTGTGGATGATGATCCATTCTTCGGAGAAATGCTAAAATATCATCTTGAGCTTAATCCTGATTATGAAGTTTTTCTTTATAGTTCGGGCAGAGAATGTCTTTCTGAACTTTACCGGAATCCTGATATCATTTGTATTGATTTTGGACTGCCGGACATACAGGGAGATGACCTTTTTAAGCAGATTAAAGGCATATATCCAAGCCTGCCGATCATCGTGATCAGCGGTCAGGAAAATATTTCCGTTGCTATAGATTTCCTAAAACAGGGAGCAAAAGATTATATAGTAAAAAATGAACATACAAAAGAACTTTTGTGGAACTCCATCATCCGTCTTAGAGAAAATATCTCTTTAAAACAGGAGGTTGAAGAACTGAAAGATGAACTTGAAAAAAAATACAGTTTCGAGAAAACGATTATCGGACAGAGCGAATCTATTAAAAATATTTTTTCAAAAATTAATAAGGCTCTGAAATCCAACATCAATGTCTCTGTAACCGGAGAAACGGGAACCGGTAAAGAAGTTGTAGCAAGGGCAATTCATTACCATTCCTCCCGAAAAAACAAACCTTTTGTTGCGGTAAATATGGCAGCAATCCCAAAAGATCTGGTAGAAAGTGAATTTTTCGGACATGAAAAAGGCGCATTTACAGGCGCTACAGATAAATCGGTCGGAAAATTTGAACAGGCAAACGGCGGAACTATTTTTCTGGACGAAATTGCAGAACTGGATCTCAATCTTCAGAGCAAGCTTCTCCGCGCTTTACAGGAAAGAGAGATTACAAGAGTCGGCGGAACTCAAAAAATAAAATTAGACGTAAGACTCATTATTGCCACCCATAAAAATCTGGCAAATGAAGTAAAAAAAGGGAATTTCAGAGAAGATCTTTATTATCGTGTTATTGGTCTTCCGATAGAATTACCGCCACTGCGGGAAAGAGATCAGGACACTTTAATTCTTGCAAAACATTTTATTGAACTTTTTGCCAAAGAAAACAAAATAAAACCACTGAGCCTGTCTTCGGATGCCAGAAAAAAACTCATGAAATACAGTTTTCCGGGGAATATAAGAGAACTGAAATCTGTAGTGGATCTTGCCTGTGTAATGGCAGAAGGCAACGAAATAACCGCGGACGATATCAGCTTTTACAGCCTGGAAAAAGAATCCGAAGTTTTTCTTTCCGAGCAAAAAACGCTGAAACAGTACACTACAGATATTATTCTTCATTTTCTGAAAGAGAATAATAATGATGTTATTAAGACGGCCAAAATATTAGACATAGGAAAATCCACTGTTTATAACCTCATCAACAGTGTAGATCTAAAAAAAACTAAAGAATAAATGAAAGTTGCTAAACTACTTTTTGCAGGCGGAAACTGGATATCTAAAAGAAACGATGATAAACTGGACGATCATAAAGTTCAATTGATACTGGGATACGGCTGCCGAAACATCCTTGAAAACCCAGATTTTTTTAATATCATAAAAACAAAGTTCCCAAACGCGGAAATTGCCTTATGTTCTTCTTCGGGAGAAATTTTCTGCAATGAAGTATTTGATGAAACTGTAACAGTTACCGCCATTGAATTTTTCTCTGCACAGATAAAAACCCAACAGATTGATATTAATGATTTCCAAAACAGTTATGAAGCCGGAAAAGCACTAATCGGAAATCTGCCTCATGAAAACCTGAGATGGGTTTTTGTTTTGTCGGACGGAAGCAAAGTGAACGGAAGCCAGCTGGTGAAAGGTCTTAATGAAGGACGGCCGGAAGGCGTATTAATATCAGGAGGATTGGCGGGTGACAGCGACCGTTTCGAAAAAACCGTTGTAGGTCTTAATGAAGCTCCGGTGAGCAATAAAATCGTTGCCATTGGTTTTTACGGCCATACGCTGAAACTTTCTCACGCATCATTTGGCGGCTGGGAAAGCTTTGGGCTGGAGAGAACTGTTACCAAATCACAAAACAATATCCTTGTTGAAATCGATAATAAAAATGCTCTCGACCTCTATAAAAGCTATCTGGGAAAATATGCAGAAGAGCTCCCAAGTTCTGCCCTGCTCTTTCCACTATCTTTAAAAATTGACGAAGATTCTGCTCCCGTAGTAAGGACCATACTTTCCATCAATGAAAAGAATAACATGATGATTTTCGCAGGAGATCTGCCGGAAGGAAGCCATGTAAGATTTATGAAAGCCAATCTGGACCGCCTCATTGATGCAGCGAATGACGCTGCCAATGCATGTCTTCAGATGAATCCGGATCCTAAACTGGGGATTATTGTAAGCTGCGTTGGAAGAAAAATGGTTCTCGGAGAGCGAGTTGCTGAAGAAGTAGAGATTGTGAGAGATGTTTTGGGTGAAAATACCTTTCTTAACGGCTTTTATTCTTATGGAGAAATTTCCCCGGTGAAGCCTTTCGGAGACTGTGCACTTCACAATCAGACAATCACCATCACCACTGTAAATGAAATACGATAGCTATGGAAATCGATTTGCACAATTTACTCAGAAGACAGATTAAAAGACATCTGCCTGAAGATTGCCACAGCGACCCGAAATTTAAGAACTTTATTAATGCAATCAACGATTCTTATAAATCTTTTGAGCGCGATAAAGAACTTACCGATCATGCATTCAGGCAAAGCGAAAAAGAATATAAAGAATTGTTTAATGATCTGAAGAAAGAAAATGAACTCAAGCAGGAATCCATTTCGAGCCTTTATGAATCATTAAGCTTACTGGATTATTCTTTTGACACGAAAAAAAATAAAGACCTTAAAGA
>NZ_JBBCQL010000238.1:0-6954 GCF_037149975.1 Chryseobacterium sp. VD8
TCATGATGCCGATTATTGGAAGACTGCTTTCAAAAGGAGCGAAACAGCAGATTTTGGTTTCACTGGGATTATTTATCTTCTTTATCTACAGTTTCTGGGGATATAAAATATTAACTCCGGACACAGGAAAAGATGCCTTCTTCTGGATGCTGATTGTAAGAGGAGCCGGATTGGGTTTACTTTTTATTCCGATCACCTCGCTTTCCTTAAGTACATTGAAAGGGCAGGAAATCGGACAGGGAGCAGCATTTACAGGAATGATGAGACAGCTTGGAGGTTCCTTCGGAATTGCGGCGATCACAACATTCATTGCCAATGCGAGTCAGAAATACAGAGTGAATCTTATTTCGCACCTTGACCAGACCGATTTTGCCGTACAGCAAAGGTTACAGGCTCTGAAAGGCAGTTTTATGGCAAAAGGAATGACTCCCGATGCTGCAATGAACGCCGCCTACAAAATGCTCGATCTTTCTGTAACGAAACAGGCAACCGTACTTTCTTACATGGATGTTTTCCTTTATCTTGGGGTAATCTTCCTTGTCTGTATTCCGTTCATCTTATTTATTAAGGAACGAAAAAGCAAAGAGAAGATTGATCTGAGTGGGGTGCATTAATTAAAGCGCCAAAAATTTCTAATTGAATATAATAAAACCGCAGAGATTTTCTGCGGTTTTTCATTTTTACTTTATCTTTCTGTAAATTTTGTAAACAAAATAGACAAGCAGGATTAACAATAGAAACATAAGTGTTTGTATTGCGAATAGTCCAAAACTGAATTCTTCTATATGTATTTCCATAATTTTATTATCAGATCATCTTTTAATTCATGATGATATAGCTTAAGATTAATGCGAAGAGTAAAAATAGCCCGAGAAAAAGATAACCAAGCGATTGATTTCCTTTTTTAAACTCTCTGATTGAAATAACCAGTGCATATAAGAGAAGAGAAACGATACCTGTAACTATAATTATTATGACAATAATTAATAGGAAAAATAGTATGATCATCGTTTATTATATATAAATTACAGAAATATTCTACGGTTTTATCATGCTAATATTCTTTTGAATATGTTTTCTTTTCGGTTAGATATTCTGTTTTATTTCCATCTCCTGTCCTGAAAAGTGTTTTAACGGTTTTTCTTTGTTTCTCTCCTGTATTGCTCGGAAGATAACAGGTAAAATGTAAATGAGGTCCGTTGCTCCAGCCTGTGTTTCCGCTGAATCCTATTATCTGGTTCTTTTTTACATTTTCTCCGATATTTACTTTAGCTCCGTTTTGTTTTAAATGAAAATATTGCGCAATAGTTCCGTCAGAGTGTAAAATAGAAATATAGTTACCCAGTTTGGCGCAATCCTTTGTAGGACATCCCTGATTGTTGTTTTGTATAACATCAATCACTAATCCCTCTCTTGAAGCTGTTATTTCTGTTCCTTCAGGCATGGTAAAATCTAATGAATATTCATTTTGATGAGAAAATGTTCCGTTATATCCCTGATAGACGTTGAAAGATTTTCCTTTTTGGAAAGGAAGATCATATTTATAATCAGAATCATAAGATTTTAAAGTGATATCGCCAATGTATTTAGAATAGCCCGGCATTTTTTTGATACCCCATCTTTTTGTTTTATCATTTACAATAAAGTAGGTTACTTTATTCTTAACAGATTTTGGAGGAAGCACCCGAATCGTATTAAAAATTTCAGGTTTTCTCATGTTTTCCAATTCCGGCTGACCGGAAAACACTATCGATGTAGGGTAAATTTCAAGATTATCGATATAATAAATAATGGTGTCTTTCTTCTGCTCATAGTACATTTTTACATTTTTTTGTGAAAACAGCAATGCAAATGGAAAGAGTAGAGTAAGAATAAGTGTTTTTTTCATTTCGTATTTTTTAGTTTATTTTATATTATTCGTCGATTCTACATTTAAGCAACAAAATATATAGAGCTTTTTATAAAACCGCAGAAAATCTCTGCGGTGTTTATTATTTCGATATATATTACTAATAAACTAAGTAAAAAGGTACTATCTGTAGTTTTGTGAGAATTGGCAGACTAAAGTCTTTTTTAATCTTCTTATAATTTGAACTGCAATTTGATTGTAAATCAAAAATTCCAATCTCATTTGGGATTTTTTCTTTTGATAATTCTTCTTTATTTAAGATAACAATATCACTTTTTAAACATTCTTTTTGTACAGGAACTATTTCAACCTCACTTTTATCCTTTATAAAATAGAATTCAAATGTGTTGGAATCTATTTTGAAACCATTTATTCTTTTATATCTTAATAAATATTTTTCAATCTTATCTTTTGAATATTTTAAAACTAATTTTTCTTCAACATCTTCTTCAGAATTTTTACTCACAATATAAAATGAATAAAATTTAATTTCTTTGAAATTAATTTCTTCAAATACATCTGTATATATTCTTTTTTCCTTTGTTTTAAAATACTCATTAAAAGCTGTAACATCTTTTTTTAGAGACCCCTTTTCATTAAAATCTTTCCATAAAGGCTGTTTTATTGAAACTGTGTGTTTGTTTATAATTAAAGAATCATTAAAATTCTTCATTGCTGACACATTTTTGCTAATTAGCATAAGTAATAAAATGACTAATGTTTTTTTCATCTTTTAAATTGTTGATTTATTTAATATTTATAAATTTACTATTGTCTTACGCGACTTAAAACCGCAGAAAATATCTGCGGTTTTCTTTTAATTAAAATCGTGTAAAGCTATTTTCCTAATCATACCCGGAACCAGAGAACTTCTTTGTTTTATGTATAAAGGATAATATTTTTCCAATATTTCCTTCACTTTAAACGCAGGATGATATATGGATCTTATTTCCACTGTTACCCACATTTCCGACTCTATTAGCTCTATTTTATCTGGAAATTCAGGCATTCCGTCAATTTTACGATGTTTAAAAATTTTAGAATAAGAACATTTTATTTTGAAGCATTGTATTCCGGATATTTTTTTCTTCTCATCTCTAAACTCTTGTATTTTTAAATCTTTTATTCGTTCAAAAATATAGGAATATTCCTGTATCCCGTTGTAAGGATATTCAAAATATTCTTTCCCTTTAGAAAAATCAGTAAATACAGGATATTTCAGTATATCGTTGTTTTCTTTTGTTTCCCATCGTTTCCAGATATTTTCATCTACATTTTTGTAATGATAGACTACAATAGAATTATCCAAATCCTTCTGTGATAAAGAATTAATTATACTGTCAGATTTTTTTTTATCTATTGCTTTTGTCTTTGCTTTTCTGCCTAAAGACTCAAAAAGTCCATCCATCAGTAAACCCATCTCACTTTCAAATTTTACCATTGCCTCTTCCTGTCCCTTCCTGTATTCTTCTAAGTTGGTAATAGAATCTTTTTGAGTAAAAGAAATATCTTTAAAAGATAAATTTTTATTCTGAGAATAAAATAAACCCCACATGAAAACCATCAATAATATTAAATGTTTTCTCATTTTTTTATTTTTATGTAACGTAAATAATCTCCTTCTCTATACTTCATATTATTTTCTTTTGTGGCTTCAACAAATGGTGTATAAATAAGTAGAACAAGTGCACTATCATTTTTACGATAATAAATATCAATTGTTCCCCCACCATTGAAGTCTTGAACATATGTATGTAAACCTAAACTCGGATTTTTTTCTTTAAAATCATTGATATAGTTAGTTTTAAATTTAAAATTACCATAATTAATATTTCTATCCTTATAATTAATTTTATTTGCTAAAACGAATGATGTATCTTTTTTTATTTCAAGAAAAAAATTCACTGTATCACTAATCTTATATCTTTTTTTAGAATCTTTATCAAGTTTATATGTTCCAACTAATTCATTAAAGGGAAGTTCTTTTTTAGGATTAGCTTTAATAAACCTAGAATCAAATGTTGCTTGTGGTCCATCACTACAAGAATATAAAAAAGTTAAAATAATGATAAAAAGGTATTTTTTCATAATATATTTACTTTTAAGGAATAGTTATAATTTCATACCATCCAAACGTTTCGCCAATGGTCCCGCCAAGATGAATTCCTTGTCCTCTTGGTTTGTCTGGAATTATACTGTCATTTGTAGAGTCGCCATCATAATCATTCAATCCACGTGTTCCTGATTCCCAACCTGTTTTGTTTCTAACAATGAAAGTTAATTTATATTGACTATTGCCTAATGATGTTATGTGAACTGTTGTTTGATAAGAACCCAAACAGTACTGAAGTCCATCTAGCTCTTTTATGGTGTCAACCATCGCATCAAATCCAAATCCCCAGTTTCCACCATAAGTATTTAAATTTCCTAACTTTATTTGCTTGATTACTTCAGATCTTAAAAAATTGATAGAACCAGGGCTTAAGCTTCCGTCTGCTAAAGTTTTATGATTTGTTAGATACCTCATTTGATTAAGTTGGTTAGGGATTCCTGAAATTACATAATCTGTACCTGCAAAACCAATAGTAGGAATGGGGCTATAACCAGCGGTAGTGTTTACAGGAAAATTTCCATATTCAAAAAGCCAGCATAGTACAATATCTTTCCACTGCATAGTATTAGGATTTGTATTGAATGTATTTGCAAAAGCCAGTTCTGCTTTAAGTTCCGCTAACTTTAAATTAATTAGGGGAATGTTCAGTGCAGGAAAATATGCATCAGCAAATTCATATATCCACCTTCCTAATTTTACAGCCAGTACAATATTCGTTTTTACATAAGATTTCATTGCTTCTTTTACCAAATTCCATCCAATCCAATTATTCTGTAAAGAAGAAGTCGTTCCATTTTTATCTGCGATTAGATATTCTGTAACCATTTTAGCCATTGAATTTGCCATTTGAAATTCATTGTTATCTGCAGGATTAAAATTTGAAAACTTTATTTTCTGTAAGTCGTTTGGATGTTGTAAAAAATAATCTTTTGCATCTGGATTTTCTTGCAAAAACTGGTGGGCAAAAGATAAAAAAGGCAGCAACTGTTCCCAAGTACTTGTCGGATTGTCATTAAAATATTTTAATGTGAATTTACTCAAAATACTTACCTCTGCATACTCATCTCCCAACAAATAAGGTGTAAAAGGATACAATCCTAAATTCTGCAAATAAAGATAAATTTGAAGTCTCAGATTATCATTTGCGTTAATCTGGGTAATCTCGGTTGGGTTAAGATTAAGATAATTAAGAAGTTTATTGGTATGGGGAACAAATTCAATCTCATAATAAGGAGCAGAAGAATAAATAGAAAGAAAAGCCGGGGAATTGTCTCCGTTTGTATTCTGAGAACCTTGCGAGCCACTGTCTCCTGTTGTACTTCCTAATGGGCTTCCTCCTCCTTCGGAATTACAGTTAGGATTATACTGCGCACTTATGATATCGTGAGGAATATAAGTTTTTTCTACACTGCAATACTGTCCGTTACTGTGATTTCCCTGATGCCCGCAATTGAAAGTAGTAACCGTAAACGTTGTACAGCCTAAAGTAAAGGTGTCTATATACATTAATAAAGAGTTCCCGTTTCCGTCTGAAGAGCCGATCAGTTTTTCAAGCTGATAAGAGTTGGGATCAATTTTCAGATCAGACAGTCTTTTGTATTTAAGAATATAACGGTCTTTAATTTCATTATTTACGTATTTTAAAACAAGCTTCTGCTCAAATTCTTTGGAAGAGCTTCCGGCAATATGGAAGCTGTAGTATTTTGCATTTAGGTAATCTACCTCCTCAAAGACATCGGTATATACTTCTACTCCTTCTATGGTTGAATTTTTGGAGAGGGCTGCTGAAGACGATGAGCCCTTTTGTTTTAAGAAATTATTAACGGCTTCCACATTCTGCTTAAGAAAACTATTACTTAAATAATCCTGCTTAAACAGTTTTTTGGTAACCACATTATCTTTTGTAAAACTATCTGAGTTTTGAAGAGAATTTTCACTGTTTACATAGTCGAGCTCCTCACGGCAGCCAAAGAGAAAGAATGCTAATGCCATTAGCATTATGAAATAAGATTTTTTCATTTTGTTATTAATTTTTTTCGAGTGTTAAATTATAATTTTTTTTGATATTTCAACATAGGGAGAATCCTATATTTTACATTTTTTGTCTTACGGTTTATTTTATCCCGACCTATTCAGTGTTTTCATCGTTTTCAGATTTTTTAATTAAACATTTTCATGTGCAAAAATAAATTTGCGGTACGGCAAAAAGCTGTCGTATTAATTTTAATAAAAAGCCTTAGACAAAAATCAATCGGGAGATAGAATCATGTAAAAGGCACGGAGCAAAAGCCGATCTGACAAAGAGGTACTGCGAAGAACCCAAAGACCAAGAAAGACTCCGCCCGTGCCAGTTATAGGTACACGGGCGTAAGTCTATCAAAATTTGGTCTTTTAAGAAGGTTCGCAGTTTTCTTTGTTCCAAATTGATAGCTTACGCTTGTTTCGTTAAAATTATGGATGCTAATATAGAAATAAAAAATATTACTTTTTATAACGCATCAAAATTTTTTTCAAAGGTTATCCTTTATTTTGGGTATCATCTATAGATTTGTTCTTTCTGGAAGAATTTACCATAGCAATAAGGTTTTCAAGAGTATATTCCGAAGCCTTCTGCTCTCCCTGAAATATAATTTTCCCCAATCTTGCCACGTCACTTATATAGACATAAAGCTCCCTGTAAATCCCTTTGTTGGCAGAGGTAAAGGTTTTCCTCTGCTGTTGATAGCTGCTCTGCTCATTGCTTTTTGTGGTAATGGCATCAAACGCATTTTGCAGCACAGTTTCGGTATCGGCTTTCATTCTGTAGGATGTTAATAGAGCGTTTTGGGCTGCAACAACATCTTTCAGAGATTTAAGCCCCATCAGGACGCCTTCAAAATTTCTTTTGTTTACTTTTTTCAGTACCTCGCTGGTTAAAGAATTTTTTATTCCC
>NZ_JBBCQL010000239.1:0-6914 GCF_037149975.1 Chryseobacterium sp. VD8
ACCGATCGGCTCTACTTTATCCCATAATTTTTCAATTCTATTTAAAACATCATTAAAAACCGGAGTATTGTAATGCGTCCACTCTCTTTCAAGTTCACGCGTCTTAAAATTCTGAAAGCTGCTGTGTCTCAATTTTAAAATAGAAATCAGCTTTTTAAAATAATGACGTTGCAAATTCAAAACAAAAGTAAAATTTGACCTTCCGACAATAAACTGATCTTTTGTAATGCACAGACTGTCCGTAACTCTAAAATAAATATTTTTTGCCACATTCTCCAGTCCGGTATGTGTTCCGTAAAAATAATGCGTAACCTCCTTCAAAGCAGGAAACTCAGAGCCTGCTAAACTGGCATTATCTAAAATTCCTACATATTCCAGCGCTTTAAGCTGAACTTTTGAAGAACCCAATATTCTTCCGCTGACTTTTTTTAAATGATCAAATTTATTATGAGTATATGCATGAATGTCTAAATCTCCACCAATTTCAACAATATTCGGGGCTGAAATCTGATAGGTACAAAATGTACTTTTTATCTTTTCCAGTGCATTTAAGTAACAGGTTTCCGAACCATGATTTTTCAATGCTCCGTTTATTTCTTTCAATACGGGAAAAGAAGCTCCGGACCGATGATTGATCATAATTCCGCCAGAGATTTCCAAAGCAGAAAAGTTAACATACGAACCATTTTCAAGATGAATAGTGCCCGTCATTTCCTGAAGTTCAGGAAAAGAAAGTTTTGCCCGCACAAAGCGAAGATTACCTGTCATTTTTTTCAGCACAGGGAAATCATGGGTACATTCATCGGCTAAAGAATCGGTGATTTCTATTTTAAGCCCTCCATGAACGAATTCCAGATTCGGAAAGGAAATATCTTTACCAAAAATGTTGATTCTTCCGCGGATTTCCTGATGCGGTATCATAATATGGTCTCCGAAAATATCAATATTAAAGATTCCGTCTTTTGGAAGATTTTTAACTTCATACTGATGGTTTATCGGGATAACAACTCTTCCCTGTACCAACTTTTTACTTTTTGCGTACACGGCAGCATTTTTCAGTTCAATGTTTCCTCCTATTGTTGCTAAGTTTTTAAAGCTGAAATCAACAATACATTTAAAATTACCTCTTACTTTTTCCAACTGATCCAACATTGCAGGACAATGCATCGTAAAATTTTCTTCTACCATTTTCAGCTCCGGAAAAGAACAGTCGGGAGCATCTATGGAGAGATTCCCTTTTACAGTCTCAAGATTCGGAAAATTGCAGCCTTCCCCTCTCAACACGAGATTTCCTTTAATTTCAGTACAATCAAAGGTTGTGTTTTTAGCATAAATTTCTATGGATGCATTCTCATCAAAAACAGCTTCCGTGAAGTCTTTTACGGAAAATATTTTATATCGTTGTATAGGTTTAGTCGTATGCATTTTCTATGAGTCTTGTTATGGGGTTATATTCCTGCTGGATATATTTTACAAAACATTCGCTTTGGATGCGGAGCGTTTTGTGTTCGTTATGCGTGATAAAAGAGTCCTCTGAAGTAATGAATGTTTCCGTAACTCCGTTTTTATCATAAATACTGTAATTTTTAGCTTTCAGCATATGCTGGTTGCTTGTTTTTTCAAGACAGTAAGTTTTAAAATCTTTGGTGAAGTCTGATAAGTTTTCAATTGGATTATGATCATTAACCGGTCTTTTTCTCTCAGTTCTGGTTAATTCTTTTTCTTTTTTTTCAGGCTTTTCCAACGTTTTTTTCACAGATTGGGCGACAGGTTTCGGTAAAGTTTCCAAAATGACTTCTTCTGTTTTGTGTATCACAGGTTTAGATGATTCAGGAAGCTTTTCAACAACCGGTCTTTCTTTCCACTGCATCGGAACCGGGGTATACACTTCATCAATAATTCCGAAAAAAACTAATACTTTTTTTAACATGGCTTTTATTTTTAAGATAAAGCAAAAGAAGGTCGGGATCGAACCGACAACTTATTCGGTCGGAATATATTTTTCCGGATTAAACTACAACTTTTGTCTTATGTACTCATTGTGAAATGGGCAGGATTCGAACCTGCAGCCTCTGACTTGGAAGGTCAGCGCTCTTCCATTGAGCTACCATTTCCTTTTTGGGGAGATAAGCAGGACTCGAACCCGCAACTCATTTTAGAAGAATGTATTTTTCCATTTTTATTACTATTGTCTCCATTTTGGGAGCGCAGCAGGACTTGAACCTGAATTTCCGGCACGATAAGTCGGTGTCCTTCCATTTAGACGATGCGCTCTTAGAAACGTGCGGGATTCGAACCCGCAACATCTAACTTGGAGGGTTAGAGCTCTTCCATTGAGCTACCGTTTCTCTTTTGGGAGATAAGCAGGAATCGAACCTGCAACTCATCTTAGCAGGATGTATTTTTCCATTATACTATTATCTCCGTTTTTGGAAAGCGTGTGGGACTCGAACCCACGACCTCCGCCGCGACATGGCGGTATTCTTCCTGCTGAACTCACGCTTTCTATATTTTACCAGTCATTAATTTTATAATTTTTTAATAAAACTCCGCTGAAATAATTTCCGTTGATTCCTTCCACAATCGGATGGAGAATTCTCGCCGCTCCGTCTACAGAATCCAATGGCGGAATGTATCCCTGCTCAAACTGTTTCTTTCTTAAACTTTCCTTCGCACCTGTGGAAATCCATCCTACATCCACTGCCGTCATATAAATCTGGTCTTTTTCAAATTCTTTAGCAGAAGTAAGCGTCATCATATTCAAAGCTGCTTTCGTCATATTGGTATGCGGATGAAACATTGTTTTGTTGTTATAACTGAAAATACCTTCTGAAGATGTTACATTAACGATGAATTTTTCTTTGAAAGAAGAAGCCTTCATCATAGGTTTTAATTCTTTGATCAGAAAATACGGCGCAATGTGATTGATTAAATTCACCTCAACCAATTCGTACATCGAAATTTCTTCCAGTGTGGAATTCCAGCTTGTTTTATCACGATTATCCACCGGTTGTCCGAAACGTGTTAAAGCGACATTTGTTTCTTCATTTTCCGCATACTCCAGTTTTCCGACCTCTGCGGAAATTGGGGTTGCGTTCGGAATCAATTTATGATTGTTTTTAAACTCAACGAGCATTTCGTTTTCACGTCTGATGATGGGAAGGTAATACTGATCGGGATATTTAATCGTCTGTGCCGCATTATTAATGAGAATATCGAGCGTTTCAAATTTCGACTGATAAAAATCTATAAATTCCTGAATTGCCTTCAGATTTCTAAGATCGAGACCATAGATCCAAAGTCTGTCTTTCCATTCTTCATAATCTGCTTCCTGCTGCAAAGTTTCCAGTGCCAAAGCCGGAAAACGGGTCGTCAAAACCAAATTGGCACCATTTCTCAGGAGCTTTAAAGCGGCTGCGAAACCTACCTTTACACGTCCTCCGGTTAAGATGACATTCCGTCCCGTTAAGTCTGCCGAAAGAAAACGTTTTTCATAATTTTCATCCGCACATTTCGGGCATAATCTGGTATAAAAGGAATGGGCATACTGATAACTCTGGTTACAACAGTAGCAGTTTTTGGGAATTTGTAATCTGGTGAGTTGGGTATCATTTTTTTCACCATCATAAAAAGCAGAAACTCCCGCCAAAGCTTTTTTCATCAGTACCGATTCTGAATTAATTTCAAGATCGTGCGTTTTCATCTGAGAATAACTTTCCAGACGGTTTTGCTTTTTGGCGTTCTTATGAATTTTCGTGATCAACCCGGAAAAAGTTTGGTTGTCCGGATTTAGAAATGGTTCATCTTTCAGGGCTTTTAATACCTTGAGACATGATTCCCATTCGTTTTGCGTAAAGTTTTGGTTAGAAAAATCCATTGCTTTTTATTTTACGCTTACAAAATTATCTGCGTAATGCGCAATGTTTTTACGTAGAGATAAAAATTTTTAAAACATTAAGCTTTTTTAAATTCTGATTATCCGCAATATGCTGTAACTAAATGCTGTTTGCTGTAATCATTATTTTTTTACCACAACGTACACTAAGGTTATCCACAAAGCTCACAACTATTGTGCTCCTTGTGAAACCTTTGGTGTTCTTCGTGGTTAAAATTCAAGTATGATAAATAACGGATATTTAATTTTAAATAGATAAAGATTAAATCATTCTGATTTTAAGGTTTATATTAACATCTTAATACTCTTAAAGCTTAATGACCTATTAAATGGTTTAAAAACTTATTGTAAAGAGTTTTCGTCATTAATAAAAAACTCCAGAAAGCCGATCAAATGTTTTCCGCCGTGGCTCCAGCGGATTCCGTGACCTTCTTTTTCCCTGACCTCAAAAACCAGTTCGTGTTTGTAATGAAAGAAAACATTCCACCATGTGGTGTGGTCGAGAATATAATTGATTTTCTCCATCACTTTTTGCTGCTTCTGCTGATTATTTCCTTTTACTTCGCCCCAGAAATCATCATTCAGCCGACCGACGTGTTTTTCCCACGCTCGCTGTGCGATGGTAATTTCGCTGTTGAAAGGTTTTTCACAGGCTTCAATCAGCAAACTTCTTAAAGGCGGAACGGCATTTTCATCACGAAGACTTGCCGAAGTGAGGCGTTGTCCTAAAATATTCAGCCAATGTTCAAAAGGAATTTCTTGCAATTGTTTTGCTTTAACCTCATCAGGATTTTCAGATTCAAAAACAGAGATGAATAATTTAAAACTTTCATCACGGTCGATTTTAATTTCTTCATTAAAATAGGGCAGATTCCAATCTAAAACCTGATTTTTAAATTTATGAATGTTTTTCTGTAAAATTTCAAGATGTTCTTCGGCTAGAATGGCGTGATATTTTTCTTTCCATTCCTCAGAAAATAATGATGTATATTTTTGAAATGATTGCATGGTTTTTATTTTTTTAAACACTAATAACACGAATATCTTTCACAAATATCACAAATAATTTATTGTGCAATTTGTATTTACTTAAACACGAATAACACTAATGTTTTTCGCAAATATCACAATAAATTATTCGTGCTTTTTAGTGTTGAAATTTGTGCCATTTGTGTTTTATATAGCGTTTGTGTTTAAATCAACACATTTTGATAACATTAGCCGAAAGGTTTTCTTCCTGAATTAAATATTCGATGAGATTGAACCAGCTTTTGCAATGATCCAGAATCCATGCATCAGAAGAAATCACAATTTCAGCATTTTCCGCTAAAAATTTATCGGGATTAAATTCCAGTTCAACGTTCCAGTTGAGGTTATTTTCAATGGCAAAATCCATAATGATCTGCTTAATTCTTCCGCTGTTGGAGACTGGTTTGTCGAAAATCCAGATCAGCTTTTCTGCATGAGATTTATGAAAAAATGAAGCAACGAGTTCAATGGCTTCCTGCGTCTGATTTACTCTTTTATAGGTTCCGAAAACACCGGAAAGATCGCGGAAACAGCCATCTGTTCCTTCAAAAATATAAGCTCCGGAAAGAAGACTTTCGAGTAAAATGAGGACATTGAAGCCATCAAGATATATTGTTTTGGTTTTCAATTCAGAAATTTTGAGCTGTTTAGATTTTCTGTTCTGAAGCTGAGTTTCTGAAGCGGAAGCTCCTCGAACTGCCTGAATCTGTCTTGTTTTAAGGCGGTAATGATTTCCCGCCAGTTCCGACGAAGCTTTTTCTGCATAGTTCCGGCTTAATAAATACTGCATATCCTGTACTGCCGATTTCATTTTCTCAAGCTGTTTTTCTGATCCGAATAAAGTATCATCGCCTGTATTTTTTCCGCGGTTTCTGTTGCTCATATTTAAATTTAAAAGTTATTTTTCAGCGTAATTATAATAATTTGCTTCAGAATCGAAGATAACAAGAACATTTTCTTTTACTCCGTAAGTTGCCGTGTCGCTTATATAATCAAAACTTTCCGGTAAAGTTTCACCATTGGTTTTTAACAGATTGTATTTGTTGTCTTTTTTAAATACTCCAATAATTTTAGCCTGATAAGCAGGAGTAATACATTCGAGTGGTGTTGAAAGAATTAAGTTGAGTTTATTATTTTCATAGGTATAATAATTCCACTTACTGTTTTCGTTGTATAACATGACATAATTTCCTATAAATTTTGCGTGTTCAAATTTTATTTTAAGAATCTCAGTCCCATCAGGCAGATAAAGACCATATTTATTTTTCTTTTTTAAGATCAGTAAGTCCTGATTTGTACTTTTATATATCAAATCCTTTTTAGAAATAATAGAATCTACATCTGTTTTAAAAACCGGTCCTTTATTTACCTCAATCAAGTTATATTTCCCGTTTGGGCTTTTTGATATAAAATAATCGGGCGTTGCGGGCTCTCCGCAGTAAATAGAAGATTCCCGAAAAATTCCGTTTCTTACATCATATCTGGTGACCTCATCAAATACTGCATATTTTTCATAAGAAGTCAATTTAATCGGATAGGAAGATAAAGAGTAAAAAATAAATCTTCCGCTCCGATCAATCAATCCCCATCGGTTTTTATACTTTACAACGGCTGTTTTTCCAACAAAAGGATAAGCCATTTCAAATCCGTAAGGAAATATTTTTTGCCTTGTTTTACTGTTATAAAAATAAAATTCACGGGAACTGTCACCAGAATAATCATATAAATTACTGACAAAAACCGTATCATTATCAGTCATCCAAACGAAATTATCCAGCAGGTAAAGATCTATTTTATCTTTAAATTCAGAAATTGAATTCTGCGAGAAAAGGCTTCCCGAAAAGAATAATAAAATGAGAACAGTATATGATATTTTCCTTTGCAAATTCATGGTTATAAGAATATTTTTTACAAATTACAAAACTATCTCAATTAACAATACAAAGCTGAAATTATTTATACTTATTGTTGTTACAAAAAAATCTTAAGA
>NZ_JBBCQL010000240.1:0-6701 GCF_037149975.1 Chryseobacterium sp. VD8
AAAGTTTACAGAATCTTTCTCCAATGCAATATTTGTTGAAAAAGGAAAACTCGTCTAAACAGAATTCCATCTCCGAGTTTTCTCCTTTCCAACAAAATCATTCAACACCAACATCACCGCAATGAAATATTTTATAGTTTTACAAAACAAAATGAGGGTATAATTCTGTCCAACCTTAGGGGAGACTTACATCTGAGCCATATCAACACTTGCTAAAATTAATGCTCCCCCTCCTAAAACTCTACCTGCAACTTTGGTTCCTACTGCTAATCTTTGAGCATTTTTGACGCTTATTTCCATAAGTGGCACATATATTCTCCTTGAACTTATAAGCTTTGGCAATGCCTTTTCAAAAACAAGGTTGGTAGTAGAATACGCTTCGCCTGCTCCATATAATAAGGCTCTTTCTGCAGCAGGCTGGAAAACAAATTTATTAGCCGAGAAAGCATAACCAGACCAAGATCTGAGGGTTTGGGAGTTTTTGTGCATTTCGGAATCATACTTATAAGGGTTTAACCTCCATGCATTAAAAGTGCCTATTAAACCTTCCTTTTCATGTCCCAGATCTGTCCACCACTTTAAGTATCCACCACTGTTGACAAGGTTAAAGCTTTGTCCATTTCGCCAGGCATTCATCATTGCAGCGTACGCAGGAGTCTGTCCAAAGGTGGAGTAACTTCCACCGCCACCTCCGCTAGAAGCTCCGGTATTATAAAAAGCACCTAATCCATCTTCGGAGCCAAAAAATGTATGTAAAGCTTTTACACTTCCTGATCCGCCACCCGCAAAATAAGATGCGAAACCGCCTGCTGCAAAGCCTCCTACGCCTTCCTGATCCGGGGTAACCGGCTTTCTACCATCGGGATCGATAAAACTTATCGGGTTGTTGTATGCATAAGTGTAAGGAGAATAAGTTCTCATCAGCTCGGCAAGCGGATCTATGACGCCCCATCTTGCAATATCGCTCATGTACATTCTTGCTCCGTAATCGCTCCATCCGGTTTCCTTCTGCAATTCCTTACCGTTGTACTGGTAGCCGTAGGCAGGATTTCCTGTTGTCTGGTTATATCCTTCATGCTTCATCCCAAAAGGGTAGAAGTTGTTTTCCTCAAGAACTTCTGCGCTGCCATTGGTATTTTTAAAGTAGCTTACTCTAATATTCCCCAAATGGTCTGTATAGCTGTAAATATACTGATTTTTTTCAAAATCGTAATATCCTTCCGCAGTAGGAACAAATTTTAAAGTGGCAGCAACCAGAGCTGAATTGATCTGTTTAGATTCATACTGAAAACCATTTAAATAATCTGTGGTAACAGTTTCCTGTCCGGATCCGGCAGGGTTTTTATGAATATACATTTTTCGGAGCTTTTCTCCTGATGCGCTATACTGATAAAAAGCACGGATATTTACCGGGCGGGAAAGAACTCTTGGAATATAAGTCTGATTAAATATCAATAGACTCGGCTGGTTCAGGAGATATCGGGGTTTACTAAATAACAAGAATCCGCCTCAGTTGTGAGACGGATTCCTTTATTATTGCTCATGGATTACAAATCCGCGAGATCGGTTCAGGGGGCTTACTGCTACTCAGAACAATAAACAGATGATGACGAAGGAATTGGGTTTCCTTTATCAGTATAAACATATTTCATTGACGATCTAGCTCCTCTTTGTCCTAATTCGTATGCTTTTAATATTGAATATGTTCCATACTTACTTTGAAATTTATCAAATAATGGATGATCATCTTCAAAACTTAAGATATTTGAGATATCCCAATATGCATCACGATAATTATTCTTTTCTGCCATTAATATGGCATAATATAAAAATTCCTTATATCTACCGTCTATAGCATATTGCTTACAGGCTGTGTTATATGCTATGGTGTCACCTTTATATATCGCTTTATTAAGATTTTCTTTTAACGTTTTATCGTTAAAATCAAAGCCGCTATCTACATAAGGAACATACTTGTCTGTTTGCTTTTCATTCAATACATTTTTAAGATGTATATTCTTTTTAGATTTATCTTTATTGTTACAACTTAAAAATAAAAATAAAACAGATAAAAATATTAAGTTTTTCATTTAATTAAAATTTGGATATTTTTTTAAAAAATCTTTATAATAATAGCCATGAAGGGCTTGTCCATTTCTGTAAAAAACAATGAGTCCGTTGTCATCTATATTTTTTTGTGATCTACTAACATTTTTAATTCCTGTAATGCTTGAATCATACATTACAAAACCTCTAAATGCAACAACCATCAGTCTCGGATGTGCTTTTGAGATTTGTTTTGCTATAGATCCATCTTTACCTGCATCTGTTGCTGAAAGACAAGAATACAATATTAAGATTGGATGTTTATATTTATCTACATTGGCCCAATTTTTATTTTTAGCTATCATAGCTTTATCAAAATCTTCTGCATTGAATATTTTTGTATCTTCATTCCATATCATGTTTAAATTACCATGTCCATATACTCTAAAAACTCCATCTCCTTTAGTATTCTTATATCTTTTATACATTCGATCATACTTTTTATGGAATACAGGGTCATCATTTTTACCAAAGAACTTTACAGGTTCTTCATCATTAATATTCCCATATCTGGAAAAATCAATACCTTTAAAATAATTTCCTGAACCGGCGAAATCATCAAAAGATATTGCACCATTCTGGCTAATCTTTACAGCGACTTCATAAGAAACACCGTTTCTCACAAAGGAATCAATATTATCTTCAGCACTAGCGCTACTTCCTCCACTTCCTCCACCACAGGCAGCTTCCATCATATCAAACATTTCGCCCATATGATCCTGATTTCCTGTGTAATTTATAAGAGAGGCTCTGTCGCCCTTTCCGCCATTAGCAAAATACATCGCCATTCCACCTTCGGGAACTCTCAACTGGAACTCCTCTCCCTGAGAAACAGGCTTTCTACCATCCGGATCAATAAACCTAATAGGATTGTTGTATGCATAAGTGTAAGGCGAATACCTTCTCATCTTTTCGGCAAGTGGATCAATAACGCCCCATCTTGCAATATCGCTCATATACATCCTTGCTCCGTAATCGCTCCATCCGGTTTCCTTCTGTAACTCTTTTCCGTTATACTGGTAGCTGTATGCCGGATTTCCTGTCGTCTGGTTATATCCTTCATGCTTCATCCCAAAAGGGTAGAAGTTGTTTTTCTCAAGAACTTCTGCGCTGCCGTTGAGGTGATCCCTAAATGGTCTTTATTGTTTTCAAAAGTATAAGTTTAAATCAATAAAATATTGTGCTTTTCCCTTTTTTATTGAAAATAATTCTTTAAGATTTGTCGTCTCATTTTCTATTAGAAAGCGAAACTAAATTACAAAGCAAAGAGACTGTCCTTTTGAGACAGCCTCTTTTATTATTGCTCACGGATTACAAATCCGCGAGATCGGGTTATAAATCTGCGTTATCGGAGATATTATCATTTTTAATAAAATGTAAAACTTGATATAAACCCTCAAATGGTTTACCTTTTTCTAAATCAATAATAATATAATCTTGATTTTTTAGTTTTATTTTTAATCTTGTAAAATCATTCTTGTTGGATATACCATCTTTTAATTCTTCTTCTAAAGCTGGTCGAACTTCTATAATTTCATTTATTTTTATATCTGAAAATTTATCTTGTTTATTAATTAATATTTTTTTATTTGTTAATAAAGTCCAATTCGAAATATTTTCGAACAAAATAATTAATGGTTTTTCTTGGTCAGACAAATGAGAAAACAATATTTTAAATTGATTTTCATTATCTATATTAATTATTTTTGTTTTAATTCCTTCTCCTCCTTTTCTTTTAAAAATAGAAAGATAGACTAATGATTTATCTTTTGTCATAGTAATTTATTATTTTAAAGCCTTTTGTAAAACAACTCCAGTACCAATCTTTTCAAAAGAATAGCCAAATCTTTGGGCTATTCCAGAATTTAAAAACCCCTTATTAATTACTGATGAGCCATAAATAGAAATTTTAGTAGCTCCAGCGCTAATAGCTTCTGCCTCCATACCACCAACTAAAGTCCTAAAACCAGATAAACTTTTGCTTCCAGATGCTTCTAATAAAAAAATATTTCGATTAAATGTGTTTCCCACTAACCCTTTGGTACCATAAACAGAATACCCATTTACATTTTCCGCTCCGTTATATAATGCTTGTGTAAAAGTCTCCTCCGTAAGATTGACTATAGAACTTTCTATACCAGCCGTTTCTTCTGCCACAGCAATACCACGTCCAAATCCTCCATACATTAGTCCACCACCACTTCCTTCATCCTTAAGAATCTCCATGTGGCTACTGTTCACGTTTCTGGCAAATCGATCCAGCCAACTTTCCCCTGCGTTATAGGATGGGTTATCTCTCCAACCTCTATACTGCTCTAATGGACTTTCTCCATTAGCATTTAAATTAGCGTTTCTAATTAATCCAAAAAGTCTGGATCCTCTATCAAAAGACCCCTCCATTTCTCCTGTCTGCAAACTATAAGAAACCGATGCGCCGGGTAAAATTGTTTTTATTCCAGCTCCTTTAGAACTAAAAAGTCTACTAAGGAAATTCCCGATTCTTTGTACAATGTTTGGACCCTCTTTCTTTTTTTTATTTTGATCACTTTTTCCATTACCACCTCCACCACCGGAAGCTTCTGTATTATAAAAAGCGCCTAAACCATCTTGAGGACCAAATAGTTTTACAACAGTTTTTCCTCCACGTCCTCCATTGGCAAAATATTCCATAAAACCTCCAGTAGGAACAAAACTTGTAAACTCTTCAGGTGCAACAGCCTTTCTACCATCCGGATCAATAAATCGTATCGGGTTGTTATAAGCATAATTGTAAGGAGTAAATCTGCGGGATGTTTCAGCCAAAGGATCTATCACGCCCCATCTTGCAATATCGCTCATGTACATTCTTGCCCCGTAATCGCTCCATCCGGTTTCCTTCTGTAACTCTTTTCCGTTATACTGGTAGCTGTATGCCGGATTTCCTGTCGTCTGGTTATATCCTTCATGCTTCATCCCAAAAGGATAGAAGTTGTTTTCTTCAAGAACTTCTGCGCTGCCATTGGTGTTTTTAAAGTAGCTTACTCTAATATTCCCCAAATGGTCTGTATAGCTGTAAATATACTGATTTTTTTCAAAATCGTAATATCCTTCCGCAGTAGGGACAAATTTTAGAGCAAGAACGTTGTTCTCTGTTTCATACTGGAAGCCGTCGAGATAATCTGTTGTTTTTTTGCTTAGTGTAAAATTAGCTCCTACTTTGTAGTTGTATTCTTTACGGAGCTTTGTTCCGTCTGCACGGTAAGTGTAGGTGGTATTTACATAAATTCCCCCGCCTCGGGTTACAATATATTCATTGAATTTAATGTATTTCGGCAGGTTCAGGAAGTTATAATCGATCTGTAAAATCCCTTTGTCTTTATGATCCTTCATGTTTCCGTTGGCATCATAAGACATGGCAGCTCCGGAGGTATCGGGATACCCACTGTAGTTGGTGGAGCCATCTTTTACAGAATTCAGCCTGTTTCCGGTGTAGGTGTAGGTAAGGTCATCTATCCGCAGCGCTGTTCCTGCACTTCCTTTGGTAAACCTCTGCAGAGAAAGAATGTTGGAGTTCATGTCATACGTCACCGATTCGTTGTAGAAATTACTCGGCGGCAGAGAAGTTTCAGGCTCGGAATAAATTCCATTTTTCAGCCTGTTCAGGGCATCATACTGGTAATTGTATCTTCTTTTTACCCCGTCTGTTGCGGTTTTCCAGGTTACCTCTGCAATATTGCCATTGTATTTTCCTGTCGAGCTGCCGGTATTTTCAGGATTAAAGTACTTCAGCTCATACCCGAAGAGCTTTGTGCCCAGATTGGCAGGATCATTCACTTTGGTGAGTGCGCCACGGACATCGTAGGTATATTCTATGCTTTGCAGGTTGTTGCCCACCTTCTTACCGGCAAGCTGGGAAAGCTCGTTGTAGCTGTTTTCGGCAAGAAGCTCCTGTGGCTGGCTGTTCACCTGGTGCCATACTTTTTTCACCCTGTTCTGGGGATCGTACTCAAAAACCTGGGAAATCACCTTTTCGGTATCGGTATCCAGCCTTTTGTGGTAGGTTTTCGTCTGTTTTACCACCCCTGCAAAATCCAGCTCAGATTCTGTTCTTGTATAACCTCCGAGATGGTTAATGGAGTAGGAAGAAACCGCCCTTGCTTTATCATCATAGTACACATAGCTTTTCGTCCAGTTATTGTCCTCAATATTTTTTACCAGGCTCATGGTCGGCAGGGCTTTGGTGCTGATGGGGGCATTCTGGGCATCGGTAATAATGCTTTTGCCCATTACCGTCGCCGGAAATGCCGGATTGAAGCTGTACACAGGATAGGTATCGTAGTAATTAACAGTCAGTACCTTAATTCCCGCAGACGGAAAGGCATCCTGCGAATAGAAAATATCCATTCCGTCGGAAGAGAAGGAAGCGGACGTTCTGGCTTCATTGTTTCCGGGATTGGCAGAAAGTGCATTCACATAATTCTGTACTGTTGTCCGGGTATCTGCAGAAGGGTAGAAGCCCGTGTAGACCACCCTCCCGAATTTGTCGTATTTGGTAAACATCCATCCCTGTGCAGAGAAGGAGGAGCTTTTGGCAGTTCTCAGGTTGGCATCCTGCG
>NZ_JBBCQL010000241.1:0-6635 GCF_037149975.1 Chryseobacterium sp. VD8
TCTAACACAGATTGTGCTCTAGCAGATGAAAGATTTAAATTATAAAGATAGCTTTCTCTTTGATCTTTTTTAGGCGCAATGGTATCAGTATGTCCTTCAATTCTAATCTCACTTATATATGGTAAATTTTTTTTGTCACAAATAATAGACTGATATTTGGGCCAGATGTCAGCTACTTTTTGTTTAAAGGATGGTGTCATTTCAGCAGAACCGATTTCAAAAAGTTCATCATTTTTATTGATTGAATCTTGTAAAAACTTTAATGACATATCGCTTTCCAGTTGTACATTTTTACTTTTAAAATCCTTCTTCAAATCTTCTCCAATAGCATTGTAAATGTCATCCTTAATTATTTTGTCAGACAAACCCTCTAAAATATATGCTACAGCAATAAAGAGAAAGATGATAGCTAGGCAAGTCATGATGTCTGAATAGGCGATAAAGTTATGATCTGATCTGGTGCGACTTCTAGCCATTAGATATTGATTTTAAATTGTTTTGAATCAATTTAGGAATTGCCTCGTAATGCCTTTTAAACATTGCATCCATTGATGCCATAGTTTCTTTTATACCTTGCATGTAAAGTCGCTCCTCATCAATATCGATATTTCTTAAGTTAGATAATTGGTCATTCAACAATTCAATATTAACTCTCAAATTTGTAATGCCCTCCAACTGTTTTTTAGTATTTTGAAGATCACTACTGAATTGATTTAATGATTCCTTGATATTCGACGAAGCATTATTTAGATTTGAAGTAATTTCACGGAACTTGGTATCTTGAACCATTACAGAATTAAGTGATTCTACGATATTGTGTAGTTTACTATTTTGTGACAATAGATTCGCATTGGTAGTTACAATCTTTTCAAGATTTGTATTCATATCTTCCGTGTACTGAACAATCTTTTCATAACGTCTGGCAAAATCTTCAATGTATGCCTTGTTTTCTTTCTGCCAATTATTTAGACTATCGATGGAATTTGTTAATTCAGAAAAATTCTGTTTAACTAATAGACCTAATGTATCTCTAAATCCAGAATTTAAATCTTCAATTACTTCCTTAAGGGCTTCAAGTAGTGCGTCATGATTAGATGTAGCTAGGTTTTCACCAAATTTAGAAAGATTATCTGCTAATTTTTTATTAGATTCCTGAATCTTTGTGATTAATTCTTCAGAAAATGCTCTGTTAAGGTTGCCAATACCTCTATTTAAGTCACGAAGTAATATATTTGTCTGCCTCATTTCTATAAATTCAGGTGATTCAGGTGGCTGAATATCTCCATATTTGTTCAAAATATCATTTACTCTTCTTTTGTAGATTAAGGAGAAAAATAGCCCTAGAATTGTTACAATAAATGCAAGTCGTAAACCGGATAACAACTCTTTCACGCTGTCTTTAATTCTTGCAGCGTCTGTGTCAAAATTGAATAATCCTAATACAATACCTAAACATGTACCAAGCAACCCGATGGTAACGAAGGTACTGGGCATATTTTCTAATTGATAGTAGTTTACAAACTTTCTTGTAGCGTCATTTTTAGCTTTGCTAATGATGGTTTCATAATAAATTGCGAATACTATTATGGCAAGCATCGCCAATCCTATAATATATATTTCGTTTGACATAAGTTTTTTTAAGCAATTAAAATTCTATTTTATTCAATTATTAATATTTTTAAGAACAATAAGTTTGAAAGTAATAATAATTTGATTATAATTTTTTATTCATTTACAATAATTTTTAAATCAATATCGGCAACCTCTTTTAGATAGTTTGAAGTCACTCCCAATAAAGTTAATATTGATTCGGATGTATTTTGTTTAGAAAGGCTTGGCTGTACAATAAATATTTCAAAATTCATCGGTTTTCTATTTTTTGCTATAATTAACAATCGTTCTAAGTCTTCTTTTGTGCCTTTTTCAAGACGACTACGTTCATTTCCATTTTTAACCTTTAGTTTTCTTCTCAACAGATGTTGAAAGAATTCAACTCCACTTTTATGTTTCCAATGAATCGATTTTTGAGCTTGACCACAGACTTCATAAAAATTGTCAATCCTTGTATTTACCAATCCGTCCTTTGCAAATTTTAAATGGTAAAATTGAATATTGATTTCACTATCAGATTCTTTTATTGTAATAACATCTGCTATTTCTCCCGAGTAATCGTCATCATAGATGATGTCAAAATCATTATTTTTTAGTTCTTGAATAACTTTATATTGAATAGATTCTGTCTTTAGAGGTAAAACTCCTTGAGCTTCATAACTTAAATCAACACCTTCCCATTTCCAATCGATTAACATTTCTTTAGGATAAGGATTTATAATCTGCTTAAGCTCTACTAATTCATTTCCTTGTAATGCAGAGCCGTCGGCAAACCATACAATGGGAGGGTAAGAATTTAAATAATCGATTAATGTAAATGTTCTAGATGCCACTTTTATTTCAGCTACTATAGTGTCAATTTGCACTATTCTAAAATTAGCAAATTGATTTCCGTCAGTATCAGAATCAATAAATAATTCTTTTTGAAATTTTGCAGAACCATTGGGTGTTGTAATTTCAAATTTGATGATTCCATTATGAATATCATTTAAGATATTAATCGAACAATATGCATAATTAAAGATTCCATTTATGCTGATTTCAATTTTAGATTCAGGAAAATCATAAAAATTATCATCCCAATCAATATGAGTAGGATAAACTTCCGGAATTTTGGTAACGATCTCAGGTATTAAAGTATCACGTAAAACTTGATTAGGATCAATATCCTCATTAATTAACTTCCTACCAATGTTGTCACACCAACCAATAAATCCTTTTAAGTCATTTTTTAGATAGCTCCAAATCCTACCTTTGTATGAGCATCCCAATGTGATTTTCTCTCCATCTTCATAACCTGAACCAAAAACAAATGCTTTTTCGCCCCTTTGCTGCTCCGCTAAAGAAAGTGCATCTTGAATATCAGTACCGACCCTCATAGTAAAACGAATTTTTCTATTCAAAAATTCTTTTAAACCAACATTTTGTAGTGACACACGGTTAACATCATAAAAACTTCTATAGACTAACAGCTTTTCAATTAGCTCCGCTCTATTATCTAAAACCACATTTGCCAAATCACTATACAAACTAGATTTATCGGAACTATGAATAAATAAAAGATTCTGATCTTCATTATAATACAAAATCGTTAACGTCCAATTTAAACCAAAAACTTCTTTGTAATTTACCCACTCAACTTCGGACTTTGATGCTGTAATAATTACTAATGTATTTTCATTGGGATTATAATCGTCAAATTTATATTCTAATTCTTCATAATCTTTGAAACCATCTTTAAAATTTAATAAATCAAAAGAGTTTTCTGAATTCAAATTTTTGTAAACGACAGTACTCGCAGCAAATTTTATATTTTGAAAAGGAATTTTAGAGTTTTCAAGATGTTGAAATCCTTGAATAAATTCAGCAAAGTCAATTTGCTCTTCTATTTGTTCTGAGCTTAAAGTTGAAAGTAAAATATTCCAATCAGAGTCCTGAGCATATAATTCGCTTAGTTCATTTTCCGTATCGGAGTCGGCTATATTTGCTATAAATGTTGCATTTCCTAGATGATTATCAAACGATGTTCTTGTGAATCTACCTGCAAATTGTAAAGTGATTGGTAAGCTTTTCCTAATATCATGGAAAGCTGCGATTTTCAACTGGGGTAAATCAAAACCTTCTCCTAACATATTTACTGCTACGATAATTTTATGCTCTCCATCAACAATTTTTTTGAGAATATCATTTTTGCCATTTACTGAGGAATGAATTAAAATAGGATTTAAATCTTCGTATTCTTTATAGTAATTGAATATTTCTTCTGCTCTTACCTTATTAACGCATCGAGCCATAAGTATATGATTGTATCCGTTTTGTAAATCCTCACGTAATCTCTCAACTGCTTTTTCAGCTATTAATTGGTCACCTTTTTTTAAATCATATTCTCTGATAGGTAGAAAATTTATAGGTTTAAAATAACCTTGTTGTTGTGCTCTTTTTAAACTGAAGTTAAAAATTACTTTTCCTTCAATTCTTTTCTGATCATTTCTAAAAGGTGTTGCTGTGAATTGTAGAATTTTATGATTGTCAAATGCCATTCTAACACGTTTCCAAGAATTAGCTTCGACATGGTGGGCTTCATCAATAAAAACATTTGTTATCCTTTCATTTAAAATTGATAATGTACTCGTTGAAAAATTTGATAAAATCTTCATTGTTGTAACAATGACATTTGATTTTTCTACAAATTCTAATAAATCATCATTACTACCAAAATTCTCATAAACAATTCCAACTTTAGGATTAATGACAGCCTCATTTATAATACCAAATTGCTTCAGCAATCCTAACTTCAGAAATTTATTGGAAATTTGTGTGCGTAACGCATCTGAAGGTACGGTTACTATAATTTTATCTAGGTTGCCGGCAATTAAAGTAGACAGCATGGTTTCTGTTTTACCTGTGCCTGTGGGCATGACAACAGTTCCTATATTTTCAGAAATTTTTAAATGACTTAATATTGAATACAAAGCTGCAATTTGTGGCTCCCTTAGACCCTGACTTTGTATTTGAATATTTTCTTCAACAAAATTAAAATTGTTGTGCCAAGAAGTTTTTATTTCGACAGTATTGAATTCTCTCTTTAATGGATGTTTAATCCAACTTTTTAATATTATTTCTCGATTAGCTAGTGACCTTTCTGTAGGCTTTTTATTTGACAATAAAATGTAATCATAAAATTCAAGTTCTAAGTTTTTATTTGATGTAATACAATAAGAAATACCATCGATAAGTATCACAACATAACTTCTGAAGCTTTGGCTAAAAAAATAATCTGCAGTAATTTCATTTGTAATAACATGCTCAACCTTATTTTTCGAACCAGTTCTGTTAAAATATGTTAGTTTAAGCTCAGGTAATAAGATTCTTGACATATTTAATTTTGTTTTCTTTTTTTTGTTTAATATTTTAAATAAAAAGCGAATAATTATCAACGAATCTTTTAATTAAAATTGATTAAATCTTTTTGATAATAATGGAAAATGAAGGCTCCACACTTAACATGCAGATTTTTACTAGCCGAGATTAATATATTTTATAGAAAATTTTTAATAGAATTTCTATTATTAGTAATTCTATTAGCTAGTCGTTTAATATAATTTATTTAAACTAGTTGTTACTTGCTGAATCATCATGCTTTTTAGTTTTGTTTCAAAAATACTAAAATTTAAATTAATTTTAATATTTTTCAATATAATCTAAAAATTAGAGAATATTTATTAATTATCTATATAATTTTTATAACATTTAAGTGTTGTTACTTTTTATATTTATATTATTCAATTTGTTTAATCTTGCATTTATTTATCGTTGTTTTTTGTGGATAAATAAGGATTTCTCTAAAAACAAATTTAAAAACCGTTTTAAAACTCTTATTCAGTATTTTCACTGAATATCCAAACATTCACGAAAATTTTATAAACTCTTAAAACAATAAATCCTAACGAAAGTTAGGATTTATTCCTGTAACAAAAGTTATCAATAAGATAACTTTTGTTATTTCCCAAGATAGTTCTGTACCGCAACAGCAGAAGTTCCAACAGCTTTAACTGCTTCTTTCAGACGTTCTTTGGTAACACCAAACTTGTTTGACCAGTATTCTAATTCCCAAGTTTCGTTTACATTTACTTTACTTGCATCTTGCGGTCTTCTTTTACTTAAATCGTCACTCATAATAAATAATTTTTGGTTAGTAAAGTAAATTTAAAGAGGTTTTATATTATATCATTACGGTTTTCCGTAAAGTAAAAAAATCCTAACTTTCGTTAGGATTTTCTCTTATTTTGATTTTTAGACTTTTCTTCTAAAAGTGCTGTCTCGCTTATAATTGAATTAAGTTGGCTCTGATTTAATTTAGAAACAACTTGAATTATATCAATGTCTAAAAAATTACAAATACTGATAATAATTTCAATTGTTGGATTGGTTTTTCCTCTTTCTATTCTACCAATGTAATCCTTAGAAAGATCTACCTCATTTGCTAGTTGAAATTGTGATAATCCTTTTCTTAATCGGTATAGTTTAAAAATAATTCCGATTTGACTTTTTATTTCTTCAGAGTTCCATTTATACATTTAGTAAATTTTGGGAATAATTATATTTTTCATAGAGACTTATAAGACGTTTTGATTATTTTTTATTATATTTGCTAAATAAGTTACTGTAAAGTAACTTTGCGATACTTCAACTAATATTAGAAGCTATTGCTTAGAATCTCGCTATTGAAAACTGGTAATTTTTAAACACACGAGAAGATAAGCAGAAAGCTCACGACCTAGGCGTGGGCTCTCTCTATCTGTGTGTAAGGTATACCAGTGCCTCAATAGCGGATATTGTAGAGTTCCACGCCGTTTTATTTTCTATGCAGTCCGCTATCTCTACCATTCTCTAAGCTGCTTTTACAAAATACAGTATCAGATTAGGACAGATACAATGGCAGCGCAACCATTGCGGCTTTACAGCTTTCACGGGACACATTTTCATTCATATTAATTTTTGTCTTGTATGGGCAGGGAGCTTTG
>NZ_JBBCQL010000242.1:0-6618 GCF_037149975.1 Chryseobacterium sp. VD8
GAACAATATATTCTAAAATTGAAATAAAATTTGGATTTGAACTTTTAGATACTAAGAAATTTAGAAGGTCATAAAAATTTAGACCTATCCAACCTTGATTATTGTGCAAAATTGACAATAATTCTTGATTGCAATTATCTTGTAAAATCCTTTCAATAAATAGTTTTTTTTCTTCCTCGTTTGGTTTTTCGATTACGGACATATATTTTTCTAATTCATTATATTTCAATTTGCTATCACCATTAATAATTGTTTGAACCTGTTTTCTTAAAGATAAATTTGATTTTAATTTATCTGAAAATAATTTATGAAAGTCATTGGAAAGATCAAATTTCATTTCACTAAAAGGTCTGTTGTATTTACCCCAAATTCCATATGCTTTTTGATTTGATAAAATTTGATTATTTACAGAAATCTTCAATTCTTCATTTGAAGCTATTGTTTTTCTGACCTTATCAATTCCATTAAAACCTTCAGATTTATCTTTGTAATGTCTTGTGTAAGCCATAATTTGTTCAAACCTTATAAAAAAAGATTCAAAATTTGGATCTGCTATTTTAAATTCTTTTTTAATTGTATGTGCTAAACCTAAAATCTGGAAATCAATTAGATTATTAGAAACTGTGGAAAGATTTGGAATTAGTTTTCTTCCTGCAGCCTGCCAAATAACTTGAAATCCTAAAGGATCTCTTGAACCCTTTATATTGTAATCTGGATCTTTTTCTGTAATGAAATACATTTGTACTTTAGATTTGTTGTTCAAAAAAATAATCTATACTACTTGTAATATTTCAATAAATCGATCAATTCCTTCGATTCTTGCTGTTTCTCCTTCAGACTTATTAAGCACTGCTTTGCCGATAGGACTTTGAATAGAGAGTGGAAGAACCTCATCAGATATATAAGAACTTTTCATTTCCTCATTAACAACTTTAAATTTTTGAATTGTTTTGTCATTTAAAAATTTCACCTTTATTTGTGAACCTAATAAAATTTTGGATACTTTTTTTGTAGGCATCTCGATTGGTGTATCATCTGTAAGATTTAGTATAGTCTTTTCTGATTCTTCTTCAACCTCTATATCGATTTCTGAAACTTCAAATATTTCTTCATTTTCAGTAGGTATAGTGAGTTCGTCGTTTATAATAAATTGTTCTGTGATTGCCGCATCGAAAATATTACCCACCTTCGGTCTTTTAACCGTTTCGATAAATGATAATAGTTTATCTAGTTCTGAGTTTGGATCACGCCACCAATTTGTTCCCCAAATACGGTGAAAAACAAAGCCTTGTGCTTCTAATATACGTTGTCTGTGTAAATCGTAAAGATAAGCTTCGTCACTTGAGTGATACTTCGCACCATCACATTCAAGAGCAATTTTTGGAATACCTTCCGTTAGAAAATCAATTACCATATCAATTCTGAAACCACCAACTTTATATTGAGTCTTAATTAATGTTTTGTCCATTTTTTTGCTCAATCGCTCATATACCTCTTCTTCAAAAGGAGATTCAAGTCGGGGCGTAACGTCACTGTCAATATTAGCTTCATTAATGTAATTAGCCTTAAGAGCTTCTAAAACAGCTACACGTAAATCATCATTACCATCACTTACTGCTTTTGAATAAGCTAGGTATGCATAAAGAACTGCTTTTTTATTATTGCTTTTCTGCGTAACTAAATACGATTTGAAATTTAGTATCCTTTCTTCCGGAATTGAAGTGACAATGAAGTTTTTATATTTGGCTCTGGTTACGATTACATTCAGTAATTTATATCCTTTCTCAAAATTCAAAGGACCAAATCTTTCAGCAAAAGAACCATCAACATTATTTCCATAAGTCGTAGATAAAATAATAATATCTCTTTCATCACCCTGAATATTTTCTAAGTTTTTTACAAATAATCCTTCTTTTTCTAACTCGAGAATTTTGTTGTTGAAATCATTATATTTCTCTTGTTTCTGCCGCTCTACAATTTTATTTTTAATGAGATCTCTCTGTGTGATGTTAAAAGTAGCAATACCAACTGACGGATATTTGTTCTTAGAATCTTTCTTAATATTATTTTCTAAAATAGATAAAACCATATCTGCTTCAAGTTCATTTACCCTATTTTCAAAAACACCTCCTACATTTATGTAAGAAATAGCTTTGTAATCCAAAACTTGTGGTAAAGCCTTTAACTTTTGTTTATAGAAAGCGTGATTCGAAAATTCTATTAGATCAGGGTGTTTTGATCTGTAATGGAAATCCAAGGATTTTGAACTAAAGTTCATTTCGGTACCGAATTCCAGAAGTGATAAGCAAGACAAGGCTAATGAATCTAAAGATGATTTATCTTTAATTATGTTTGAGTCATCTTCTATTATTTCGTCTTCACTCTCTACGTCGCCATCTAAGATTTTTGAGAAATAATTTGAAGGAGGCATCTGATGTTCATCACCCGCAATTACAATCTGCTTACCTTTTAGCATTGCTGGCAAATTATCTTCTAATCTCAGCTGACTAGCCTCGTCAAAAAGAACTATGTCAAAATATTTATTGTTTTGATTAAATAAATTACTGGCAACGTCTGGAGTGGTTAGTATTACAGGAAAGAAAGAAGTAAATAAATCAATATCTCGCTCTACAATAGATCTAAGCGAATATCTTCGATGTCCAGCAGAACCTTTAAAATTAAATAAGTTTTTAACTTTCAAAGCAGCATTATTTCTGTCAAATGTTTCTGTCTTGTTGTATTGTTCATTGAACCAAATATTATTAACAAAATTTATTTGATTGGTCTTAATATTATGTTCCGCTTCAAATAAGTCATCAATACTATGCTGATCAATAGGTAAATTGTCGGTCGCATTTTCTCTTAGCAAGCGATTAAAATAGTTAACATAAAAATCAGTTAGCCAATTAGGAGAATCTAGTAATGCGTTTACAATAAATAAATTATTCTCTGTAAGACTATTGATGAAATTATGCCAATCATATTCTTTTCTGAAAGCGTTAGGATCTGCATCTATTGTAGATTTTTTTTGCTCAATCAACGATTGAACAGATGCAATATATGCATTGAGATTTTTTGATTGTGAAATATTATTAATTAGTCGATCCGATTCAATTTTTTCATTCAGTTTTTCTAGTAAAGTACTTAAATCTTGGAAATTTTTCAGATGTGAGAACTTATCTTTATTTTCGAAAATGTCTGCATTTAGAAATTCAAAATCTATTGTACTATCAATTAAAGAATTTACTTGATCAATTCTCTTAAGAATTTTGTTAGTTTGACTTGAATTTTCTACATCCGATGTTGAGAATAAATATTCATCTTTAAAGTCAGAAGATTCACTTATGGATGACTGTAAATTATCATATAATTGCTTTTGATAAATAAAGTAATCCTTAATAAATATTGAAAGATCATTTAAAATTGCCTTCTCATTTTCAGAAATAATAGGCCTCGATTTTAGGAGATTTATATGTTCTTGTAATTTGGATTGATTTTCTAAATTAAGCAAATAATTAAGATCAAGTCCTGAAAATTTATCTTCAATATCTAGATTTAGTTGCTTTTTTATTTTTTCAGACTCAGAATAAAACTTATCAAATGAATCCAATTTGGACTGCATTGAAGCTTTATATTCAATTCGAGGAAAAAATATGGAACCTTGAACTTTACTATTTAACTCTTCCAAAGTGCTACTGAAAAGATAAAAGTCTGCTATTTTTTGCTTTTTAGCGTTTGAAAATAAGGATGTGATTTTGTAAGAAAAACCTAATAATTTCTCTTCATTTTTAAAATCTAAATCTCCATTATATTTATCGTGAATTTTTTTTAATAAATCCTTTTCATTGGCAAACCTTTGCGAATCTCTGGAGAAATCTTTGTGTTCTAAATCGTAAAATTTTTGTTTCAAAAGATTTAGTTGATTGTCCAAATTAAGATTTAAACTATCTATTTTGTCGAGAGCTGATTTAATTTTACTGATCTGATTATACAATGAATTTTTTCGATCTTCGAAATATTCATTGTATAATGCATCTTTTGAGGCAATAATTTGAATAATTGACTCTTCGTATGTGGAAAATGCTTCATTAATCCTATCCTCTAACTGATAAAAACTTGTAGATTTAAAGGCCTCAGGCGGTAAAAATGAAGATAATTGAATCTCCTTTTTCAATTTAAAGAATCTCTCACCTTCAGTAATGAGACTTGTTAAATAGGCAAATTCATCGTAGTTAAATTCGAATTTTATTTGAGAGGAGAAAGAGAGAGGTTTATTACTTTTTGCGCTGAGATTTTTTAGATAGAGACCAACAACATCAGTCCAGTTCCAATTACCTAACAGTGCATCTTTTAGTAATGAGTGTTTTGAATTTATTTTTGAAATAAGTTCATTAATTTTTTTTAATTGAGTATCATACGTAAACTTAGAATTAACAAATTGACTTCTTAAAACACTTAAATCATCAAGTCTGTTTCTGACTGATGTTACAACTTTTTTTCGGTCACTTGAAATGTCATGAATAAGTATTGCATGTTGGCTAAGTCCAATTTTTTGCAATGAAGTTTGTAGAATTTCAAGAGCTGTATTCTTTTCGCAAACAACAATTGTTTTTTTTCTATTTTCTAAAGCATTGACAAGAATTCCTGTCAAAGTTTGACTTTTACCAGTTCCTGGAGGCCCCTGAATTACTAAATCTTTGATAGCACGCAGAGAATTTAAGGCGCTTTGCTGTGTAGGGTCGGTGGGGATGGAAGTGATGGACTGAAAATCATTGTTTTCTAAGATACCTTGACTTATTTCTTCACCAGCTAATTTTAATAGTTCATCATAATCCTTGATAATATTATGCTTATGAATTTCAAAATAAGAAAACAATCCGGAAAATTGGATAAGAGAATTTGCATCATTTAGTGCTAAATTTTTAAACTTTTCTTCAGATCCAATTGGTAAAATATCGGTGAAAACATTCTCTAGATTTGTTTTTAATTTTTCTTTGCTAGCAATATTTGTTCTTTCTAAAACGTTCAGGCAAATATCAAATAGTTCGTTTTTGGAAATGAGACCATTTTCTAATGTTTCTGAAGATATTTGCTGAAGATCTACATTTGAATCGGATTTTAAATGATTAATAAGTACTTCATTGATATATATTGGAGAATCTTCAGTTTTTTTAATTACCCAAGTGTCATTCTTCCTAGATCTGATAAGTTCTAGTTGCCAAATTATTAAAGGAGCGACGGTTAATTTTTTGTCAATTCTATCTCTTCTAATTAAGAGTGGAAATCCAAAACCGAAAGTTTCGATCCCTTTTTCTGACTTAATTACTTCAACCTGATTCCGTAGATACTCAAAGGATTTACCTAGCAATATGAATTTTTTATGCTCTTTTTCATCAAGATTAAATAGATCTATATCAATGTCTTTCCAAGAAATTTCAAATGAAAAATTATTCTTTGAGAGTAATGTATTTAAAAATTCATTTGGTAAATTTTCATCTATTGCAGAAAGGGTTGAAATATCTAACTTATATGCTGATTTTTTTGGAATAGCATTTAAATGCACCCCTTTACGATTACCAACTTTCAGCCTTTTCTGCAGTTCGATTAGTAGTGATTTTGAAAGTTCCATTTTATATAGAAATTATTGAGTGTTTTTTATATTTTTGCTCTTTGAATACTAAGAAATCAGTTAAGGGTTTTAATCCCTCTAAAGAAAATTTTTCTTTGTGGTATTCGTCAACATTAGAATGGCATTCTACGCAAAGACATTCTAGATTTGATCTGCTATTATTTTTTTATCGTGGTTTCTGTGATGCGTATGCAAATATTTCCTTTCAGTCTCGGAAGTAGCTTTAAAACCGCATCTTTCACAAGTAAAGTTTTTTGTATCACGATAGCAATATGATACTTGCTGCCAATTTAGAATATATCCTTTCCTGTCAATTACTGTTTGTTTTTTTTCACTTTCTTCCAGAGCAAGGACAAAATTATTAAAAGTATTTGTTCCTAAATTTAAATTATATCTTTTTCTTAGCCTCCTTGCACAATCTTTACAGATCTCCAGATTGGTTGTTATATGTTTTTTTTGATCTTTTGAAAAGTATGTGTTTTTTGATGATGTACAAACCTTCATCTTTCTAGATAAATCGTCAGTAGTATCGCAGTTAAATATATGTAATGCAGGATGTCGAGCAAATCTCACATTACTATACTCAGGCAAGTAAGCACCCAGTCTTACAAAACCATTTTTTTTAGTTTTTTGATAAAAACCTATTTCATCAAATTCTAGTTCATTCTGGCTAAGTATAAATTCCTCCAAATCGTACTCGTAATCTACATATATTAATGAAGATATGTAGATTGCGGATTTTCCTTTTCTAAAATCGTAGATCATTTTGTAATTAAACTTGTTTCTAGTTCTTCGTTAGAAGTATTAATTCTAAATTCTACACGACGAGATTTGTTAAGATCTATAGACTTATCGCTACTTAAGGTAGAAACCTCTCCTTTTTTATTTAATGCTCTTGAAAATGACATTCCGTTTGCTGTAAGTAGAAAATCAAGCTTTTCTTTTTTAATTGCATCCAATTTTTTATAAGAGTCTAATGTTCTTATATA
>NZ_JBBCQL010000243.1:0-6617 GCF_037149975.1 Chryseobacterium sp. VD8
CTGTTGGAGATTACTGGGTAATTCTTAAAGACAACGGATGCTCTGTAAAACAGTTCGTAAGTGTGAAAAAAGCGGTAGATCCTGTGATTTCAGAAATTGAAATTTCAAACAATACCGCAACGGTAAAGGTGACAGGAGGACAGGCGCCTTACAAATACGCTGTCGATTCTCCAGCAAACTGGCAGGATTCCAACGTATTCACAGGGCTTTCAAGAGGACAGCATACTTTTTATGTGAAAGATGCCTACAACTGTACCCCGATCTTTGTAGAAGTAACCGTACCGAATTTATTAAATGCCATCACGCCGAACGGTGATAATAAAAATGATTTCATCGATTACAGCGAGCTTGCTTACAAAGAAAATTTAAGTTTCGTGGTCTATGACAGATACGGAAATAAAATCTTTACAGGAAATAAATTCAATAATTACAAGTGGGACGGTAAACATTTTGACAAGAAAATTGTGACGGGAACCTACTGGTACCACATCAACTGGAATGAACCCAACAAGGAAAAAACACCAATCAAATATTCAGGATGGATCCTTGTAAAAAATATTGACTAAAAGACTAAAAAAAAGAATTATTAAAGCCACGAATCTAAATCGTGGCTTTTTTATGACATAATGTTATCATTTAACAAATATAATTTGAAGGTATAACAGAAAATTCCGTTATTTTTGCACGAATCCTAATTCTATAATTATGAATAAAATTCTACTGTCTTTTGTATTAATGTTTTTCAGCATTAGTACCATATTTGCACAGAGGGATACTGAGCACTGGATTGCGCCTTATTATGCATCCACAACAGGATATACCAATGCCGTATATCTTTCTACTGACTCTACCACCCCGTTTGATGTGAAAATCTACAGCAACAATGCACTGCTTACTACTGTGACCATCAGCAAAGGAAATCCTCAAACGTATACAGTGACCGCAAATCTTATTTCCGCAACAACTCCATCGGAAGCCCTTCAGGTCATTACAAAAGGATTGTACTTAAAAGGCGACAAACCTTTTTACTGTACTTTAAGATCTGCCCAGACTTCTCACGGAGAAATTATTACTTCTAAAGGGAAGGCCGGAATCGGGAAACTATTCTTTGTAGCTAATCCTCCCAATACAAACGCAGGGACGGGTACTTCTAATAATTTCACGGCAGGTATTTTAGCAACGGAAGACAATACTCAGGTTACTGTTACATGGAATACTTCCGGACTGGTATTTTTAGGGGGAACTCCTTCCGGAGCCAACTCACAGTCATTCACACTGAACAAAGGTCAGTCTTACATTATGGCCGGAAACAATGGTACCTCGGCAAACTTTACCGGATTCATCGGGGCAAAAGTAGTTTCGAACAAACCCATCACATTAACCAACGGAAGTGCAAACGGAAATTTCGGAGCATTAAGTTCAAGCGGTTCAGATTTAATTATGGACCAGTCTGTTCCTGTGGAAAGACTCGGGAATACCTTTGCCATGGTAAAGACAAGGTCTACCGCTCCGGCAGAAAACATGGAGGGTGGAATTGTAATTGCGACAGAAGACAATACACAGATTTTCATTAACGGAGCTACCGCTCCTATTGCCACAATCAATGCAGGAGAATGGTACAGAATTAATGAAACAAACTACATCCAGCAAGGAGGTGCAAGCGGACACTTTAATATGTTTATTTCTACTTCCAAAAATGTATATTTATATCAATTGGTGGGTGTAGGAACGGAAAATAATACTGGAGGATACAATTATATCCCGCCGTTAAACTGTTTCCTTCCGAGAAAAATTGATGAGATCGGAAAGATCAACGAAATGCCTAGTGTTTCCGGAGTAACCTTAAAGCTTAATATTCTTACAGAAGCCGGAGCTGCTGTTACGGTGAATGGAGCCACTCCAACTGCTGCTCAGGGACCTTATCCGTTAACAGGAAATACGAACTGGGTAACTTATGCTATTACAGGAATTACAGGAAATGTGACGGTAACCTCAACAAAAGCTGTAACAGCCGGAGTAAACGGAGGATACAGTACGGCAGGTTACGGAGGATATTTCGCCGGATTCTCTTCTATCCCTTTAATTACAAAACAGACGGGAGACTGTATTCCCGGACTTGTTCTTGAAGTGGACGACAGTTATGAAACCTACCAATGGTTCCTAAACGGGAATCCTATTCCCGGAGCCAATTCGAATAGCTATACTCCGACAGTAGCGGGAAATTATACGGTAAGAATTACTGTGGGATCATGCGTTCCTGCCATCACTCCGGTTTATAAAGTGTATACATGTCTTCAGAAATCCACAAAAGCTCTTACAGTTTGCGAAGGCTTCCAGGCAGTGGTTCCGTCTTTTACAAATTCTACTCAGACTTACGTCCCGAGCACCGTAACAATTGTTACTCCTCCAACAAATGGTTCTGCGGTTATTGATCCGAACGGAGTCATCATTTATACACCTAATTTCGGTTTTACGGGTATAGATACTATTGTTTATAAATTCTGTGGAAATGATCCTGATTTTACAGATTGTGAGCAGGTAACTTTAACGTTAACTGTTTCTGCAAGTCCTACAGTAACGGATGCAACACTGAGATCATGTTTTATTCCGTCTAATCCTGCTACGGCATTATTTGACCTTACAACGGCTCTTGTATCTACCACTACAGGAATTACAAAAAAATATTATCCTTCTTTAACGGATGCACAGCTCGGAACCAATGAAATCATTAATCCGGCGAACTATATTGCACCAAACGGAGTCGTTTTCGTAAAAGTAAGCAACGCAAACGGATGTTTCAGAATTGCCAAAGTTACATTAATTGTTCTCCCTCCGGTTTACTCCAGTATTTTGCAGGATAAAATTATCTGTATTGAAAATAAAACAACGCTAGATGCAGGTCCCGGATTTACTGCCTATTTATGGAGTACAGGAGCAACTACACAGTCGATCAGCAATGTCACTACAGGAACTTACTGGGTAGATCTTAAAACCGGAAATTGCGTAACAAGACAGACGGTAAAAGTATACGCCTCAGAACAGCCTGTTATTTCAAACATTGATATTTCAAACAATACCGTTACGGTAAATGTATTGGGAGGAACTGCTCCTTACCAATATTCAATAGATAATATTCACTGGCAGGATTCTAATGTATTTACAAATGTTCCGAGAGGAAATAATACGTTCTACGTAAAGGATTCTTATAACTGTTCTCCAATGCAGGTAGAGGTTACCGTACCTAATCTTATTAACGTAATTACGCCAAACGGAGATGGTGTAAACGATATGATTGATTATTCCGCGTTAGGAAACAAGAAAAACCTTGTGTTCAATATTTACGACAGATACGGAGCAAAAATGCATCAGGGAAATAAAGAAAACGGATATAAATGGGATGGCGCAGTGGGCGGCAAAAAAGTACCTACAGGAAACTATTGGTACGATGTAAGCTGGAACGAGCCAAACGGTAAGCAGACTCCGATTAAATATTCCGGATGGATTCTAGTGAAAAACAGAAATTAATTTTAAATATTCTTTAAAAAATATTCTCCGAAAAAACCATGATTTTGATATCATGGTTTTTTTATTTTTTTTAGTTCAGAAAGCTTTTTATTATTAAATTTGTGTTAAAGGCTATACCTGAATGAAGAAAATTCTATCTTTTCTATTTTTAATTCTGTTTTTCACCTCTACACTTGCACAATTGGATAGAGAACACTGGTTTGCGCCCATGGTAGACCGTACAGGAAATTCAAATCCCAATCAGAAATTATATATTTCTACTAACCGTACTACGCCTTTTCCGGTAGAAATTTATAACAACAATACTTTAATTGCCACGGCAACAATCAGCAAAGGAAATCCTCAAAAAGTTGATATTTTAAGAGATTATATTATTACATCCCAGCAGACAGATCTTTTTACCCCAACAACCAAAGGACTTTATGTAAAAGCAGAATTTCCTTTCTACGCCAACCTAAGATTTTCGGTATTTAATCATGCTGAAATTATTACTTCAAAAGGAATTCCTTCCACCGGAAAAACTTTTTATGCAGCCAATGCACCAATCTCCGTGAGTAATTCAATCCTGAATTTTATGACGAGTGTTCTGGCAACTGAAGACAATACTACGGTTACCATAACAGGGTACAAACCCACCGTACAGTTTTCAAACGGAACCACCGGAGCAACAAACCCTACGATTACTTTCAATTTAAATAAAGGACAATCTTACATCATCGACGGAATCGGAAATATTACAGGAAACTTTGACGGATTTATCGGTGCCAAAATTACAGCCAATAAAAACATCAACGTTACCAATGGAAATTTCAATGGACAATATGCAGGAAATTATCCTCAGAGTTCTGATATTCTCATGGATCAGTCAGTTCCGGTAGACCGCTTAGGAAATGAATTCGCTTTGGTAAAAGGCAACGGAAGTATAGGATCAAACATGGAAGGTGCTTTAGTAATTGCCACCGAAGACAATACGGAAATCCGCGTAAATAACGAAGTTGTTCCTGTTGCTACTTTAAACACAGGACAATATTTTATGATCCCTGATTCCAAATATCAGCTTCAGGGGAGCGGACATTATAATTTATACATTAAAACAACCAAGAACGTCTATATTTATCAGGTTCTTGCGGGTGCAAGTACCGCAGGAAATGAAGTGGCAACAGGCGGATTTAATTTTATTCCTGCTCTGAACTGTTACTTACCGAAACAGATTAACGAACTTGGATTAATTGATGAAAACTTTGTGTATTCCAACGGTAATCCGAACGGTATTTTAAATGTTCCCACAAAATTAAATCTCATCACAGAAAGAGGTGCAGTAGTTACCGTAAATGGAGTTACACCCCCGATTTCAACAGGTCCTTTCAATATGACGGGAACTCTTAACTGGGTAACTTACGGCATTCCAAATACTGCAGGAACAGTAACCGTTGTTTCGTCTAAAGCGATAACAGCGGGAATTAATGCAGGAAGTGATGCAGTAGGATATGGAGGCTTTTTTGCTGGATTTCCTACGCAGCCTGTAATTTTAAAATCAGGTGGGGACTGTGCTCCGGGAATTGTGCTTACGGTAGATCCCGTAATTTATGACACCTATCAATGGTATGTCGGCGGAGTTTTAATTCCGGGAGCTACAGGAGCTTCTTACTCTCCCACTCAGTCCGGTTATTATACCTGCTCGGTAACAATGGGAAGCTGCGCCCCTTTAATCACAGCACAATACAAAGTACAGAACTGTACAAAATTGTCTAACGCTGCTTACGATGTTTGTACAACAAAAACAATTACTCCCGCATTTACCAGTTCTACCCAGACTCCGGTTCCTTCCACGGTTGCTGTGCTTACGGCTCCAACCTTAGGAACGGCGACAGTAAATGCAACCACAGGAATCATCACGTATACCGTTACTAATCCCGGAACTGCAGGAACAGATACATTTACTTATACATTTTGTGGAAACAATCCTGACTTTCCAGACTGTGAAACGGTAACTGTTACTATCAACATTCAGGCTTTAACGGTTAATAATGTAACATTAAAAGTCTGTGATAACGGTTCCGGACAGGGAGTATTTAATTTAACAACAGCAAATATTACCAGTAATTCTCCGGTAACCATTACCTATTATACGAATCTGTTGGATGCCCAGAACGAAACTCCGGGAACAGCAATAACCAATACGACTTCTTACACCGCCGCAAACGGAACTATTGTTTATGCTGTGGTAAAAAATAATCTTGGATGTAAAGCAATAGCTCAGATTACACTTAATCTTTATCCTTTCGCAAACGTTGTTAACAATTATACAGGGACTTTTTGTGATGATAATCTGGACGGAACAGTAAACATTATCCTGTCAAATATCACACCTCTTGTTTTAAGCAATACCACTTATTTTACGAATGTAAGATATTATGCCAACCTAACGGATGCCAACGCCGGAAACACGAATACTTTACCCAATAACTGGTCTTATACAACAACCACTACAATTTATATAAGAGTGGATTCTCCGGACGGCTGTCCTCCTGTTGTGAAGCCTCTCGTTTTTGTTATTGGAAATAAAATTCCTTTAATTAAAACCACGCATGCCGTTACGATGTGTGATGATAATCTTGACGGAACTAAAATTATTGACCTGATGCCTTATATCAGTCAGTTTACAACAGATCCGTCTGTTACTGTAACTTTTCATCCTACGCTTCCGGATGCTCAGAATAATACGGCACAGATCGTAAATCCAATGAATTTATCGGGGACTCAGACGATTTTTATAAGATTTGAAAAATCCGGAGTATGCCCTAATATTGCTTCAATCACTGTAACGGTAAAAACTCCGAAATCTTCACTGATTCTGAAAGATAAAATAATCTGTCCTAAAACATTTACCACTTTAGATGCAGGACCGGGATTCGACAGTTACTGATGGAGTACAGGAGCTACCACATCATCCATAAGCAATGTTGCACCCGGAAATTATTGGGTAGACCTTACTGCAGAAGGCTGTACTTACAGACAAAGCGTAACCGTTGCAGAATCTTCCCTTCCTGTTATCACAAAGATTGAAATTAACGGAAGTACAGTTACAATAG
>NZ_JBBCQL010000244.1:0-6511 GCF_037149975.1 Chryseobacterium sp. VD8
TGGTTACTTTCACGGTATAATTTCCGGCTACGGTAGGCGTGTAGACGTTTTGTGTAGCTCCGGGAATCGGGTTTCCGTTCAGATACCACTGATAAGTTTCATAGCTGTCGTCCACTTCAAGGATAATGCCGGGTACACATTCTCCGGTTTTCTTCGCAATGATCGGAATAGAAGAGAACCCTGCGAAATAGCCTCCGTAACCCGCTGTTCCATATCCTCCGTTAATTCCTGCCGTTACAGCTTTTGTTGAGTTAATGGTTAAGTTTCCTGTCGGATTTTCAATGGCATAGGTTACCCAGTTTGTATTTCCTGTTAGCGGATAAGGTCCCTGAGCAGCAGTTGGAGTGGTTGCCGGTCCGCCATCTATGCTGTATGTAACCGCAGCTCCAGCTTCTGTAAGAATATTAAGCTTTAAAAAAGTAATATTGCTTGTTGCGATTCCGGGCATTTCATTAATTTTTCCCACCTCATCAATTTTTCTCGGAAGGAAACAGTTTAGCGGCGGAATGTAATTGTATCCTCCATTGTAAGAGAATCCCTGAATGCCTATGAACTGATATAAATATACATTTTTAGAAGTGGAAATGAACATGTTAAAATGTCCGCTTCCCGGATTTTGTTCTACATAGCTGGTTTCATTGATTCTGTACCATTGCCCTTCATTAATTGTGGCAACAGCAGTAGTGGAACCGTTGATATATATTTCAGTATTGTCTTCTGTCGCAATTATGATTCCTCCTTCCATATTCAAAGTAGGATTGGTTGCTTTGGTTTTTACCATGGCAAAAGTATTCCCTAGTCTTTCCACCGGAACAGACTGATCCATAATTAAATCTGAACCATCAGAAGTATTTGTCGCAAAATTTCCGTTTGCATTTCCGTTGGTAAGGGTTACAGGTTTGTCTGAAACCACTTTGGCGCCGATAAATCCATTTAAATTGGCTGAAGTTAGATGATTTCCTGCCAAAATATAAGACTGCCCTTTATTCAGAGTAAATGTCTGTGAGTTTCCTCCGGGGGTACCTCCGATAAAAACTAAACCTGCGGTATTCCATGATACGGTAACCGACGTATTATCTTCTGTGGCAAGAATTCCCGCAGTGAAATTATTACTGGAGCTGTTTGCCGTACTGGGAGTTGCCGCTACATAGAATTTTTTCCCGATCCCTGCTTTGCCTTTCGAGGTTATGATTTCACCATGAGCGGTCTGAGCAGATCGTAAAGTGCAGTAAAAAGGCTTGTCGCCTTTTAAATATAATCCTTTTGTTCCCACTGTAAAAGCATCTGTGCTTGTTGTTCCGTTAATAAGACTGGCGGGAACAGTATAAGAAACAGGCGCTCCTTTTGCAACTGAAACAGTCTGGATCAGGTTATTATTGTTGTATATTCTTACATCAAACGGAGTGGTAGAATCCGTTGAAAGATACACTGCATTAGTGTACCCGGTAACGGATGTGTAAAACGGAGCAATCCAGTGATCTGTGTCTCTTTGGGCAAAAAGCGTGTTAATCGTACAAAATATCAATACGAAAGACAGTAGAAATCTTCTCATATACAATTAATTATGATTTCTACAAATTTAAAATAATATTTAATAAATGTTAACGAAAAATAAAAGAAAGTTTAAAATTTATTAATGATTCTTAATTAAAATCCATCCTGAGTATGAAACAGGTAATTTTGTATCGGGTTCAATCCATTTTAGCAGATACCAGTATGTTCCTGTAGACAGAGGTCTTCCGTTAATCTTGCCGTCCCATCTGTAATTTTTATCCGAAGATCTGTATACAGGTGCTCCGTAACGGTCTACAACTTCTATTGAAACATTTTGCTTAATTCTTAAATCTGAATAATCCAACACATCATTCAGCCCGTCTCCGTTTGGAGTAATTGCATTGATAAGATTTAATACTAAAAATTCTTTAATAACCGGTGAACATCCGTCTGCACTTACAACATAAACAGTATGCATTCCTCTGGATAAACCGGTGAAAATATTAGAGGTCTGATAATCAATTCCGTTTAATGAATATTTATATGGAGGAGTGCCCCCTGTAACGGTAACGGTAGCATTATACCCTGAAACCTCAATTTTAGAAATCGAAGGAGATTCAGCTGTGGTAATCTTTACATACTGTCTGTATATACATCCGTTGAATCCAAGATCCACATAATAATTTCCCGCTCCGGCAATGATGGATTGTGTGGTTGCTCCGGTACTCCATAAATAAGAAGTAAATCCGGCACCAGCGTCTAATGTTATTGTATCATTCGGACATATAACTTTATCAGCAAGTCTAGTAGATTTTTTTGGTGATTTTAAATTGATTGTTAAAACTCCAGTACTCGGACATTCTGTAGCGGAAGTGAATCTGATGTAAAAAGTACTTGTTGCAGAAATATTCTGGTTTGGTGAAATCGCATTGGTTCCCGCCTGTGCATTGGCCAATGTAGAGTAGAACGTAAGGCTTACTCCTGCATTCGCCGTAAAAAGATTTTTGTAATCATTTAAATTTACTGCTTCAGAACCACTAAGATCACTGTCACAAACATCTGTTGCTGCGTTTCCTGTAATTAAAGTAATTCTGTTTCCGATAGTAAAGTTAATCTGACCAAAAACCGGAGGGCAGCTTCCGATAAGTGCATCCACTCTCACATAAACAGTAGTGTTAGCTGTATACGTCCAGTTTGCTGGGAGTGTATTGTTATTACCCGCATTTGCATCAGCCTGAAGTAAATAATATCTTACATTGAAGTTTGCAGAATTGGTAACAATCTGAGGAGTAACGGTTGAAAAATTCACGTTAACGATACCGTCAAAATTATCATCACAAAGTGTCGCATTATAATTACCTGTGTTAATATTTGGAGGTTGTGTCGTCGTTAATGTAATTTGTGCGACTTTTGTACAGCCGTATGATGATGTTACATTTGCATAAATGGTTCCTGCCGGTCCCGAATAATTTCCCGGTGTCGCAATGGGAGGTCCCGTTAATGCGGCATTGGTGAAATACTGTACCGTAGTTCCCGAATCCGGTGTTACACTGGCTGAGTTTAAATTGAAAGTCCCGTTTCCGTTGGGATCTGCGCATGAAGTTAAGGATGCATTTGTGGTTTGTAAAACATCCGTATTGATGATGATTTTAAAATATTCAAAACTTGCAGGGCTTCCGTTTCCTTCTATGTAATAAATGAAACTGTCCGTTGTATCTGCTGTAAGTCCTGCATTGGGAGTATAGGTGATTTGCCCCGTTGCAGAATTCACAGTTGCAGTTCCGGAAGTAGGAGCTAAAACAATATTTGTATTCGCCGGAACAATGGTTTGTGTAGAATTTGTAAATGCAGGAGAAATTACCTTTGTGTTGCATGATCCGATGTTGTATGTTGTAGTCGTGATCGGAGGACATAATGTATAGGAATACGGATCTGTAAGCAGAGAACCACAATTATTTTTTGAAACCATACAGGTATAGTTTCCTGCGCCGTATAATTCCGGATTGATGGAATATGAAGTGGCTCCCGGAATAGGATTTCCATTCAGATACCATTGGTAATTGTCGTATGTGTTATCTACCTGTAATAAAATTCCGAGATAGCAATCTCCTGTTTTTGAAATCACTGGGACAGAAGAAAATCCTGCGAAATAGCCTCCATAACCCACTGCGCCACTTCCTGCTGCAATTCCTGCGGTTACAGATTTGGTAGAATTTACGGTAACAGTACCTGTAATATTAGGAACAGTGTAGGTAACCCAGTTAGGATTTCCGTTGACAGGATAAGGTCCGTTAGCTGTAGCAATCGGATTTCCGTTTAAAGTTACAGTTGCTCCGGTTTGGGTGATAATATTGAGGCGGGTATTAAATGTCTGATTCCCGATTTGATTAATAAATCCTATTTCGTCTACTTTATTGGGCATAAAGCAGCTTAACGGAGGAATAAAGTTCATCCCTCCTGTAGCGTATTCGTTTGGGCCCGAAAATCCAGGTCCTGCAACTCCTGCTAATAATTGATAAACATAAATATTATTGTTGGTGGAAATACTCATGTTATAATTATCTCCGGTTCCATGCTGAATATAATTATTACTTGGAACCAAATAATACTGTCCTTCGTTCAAAGTAATACCAGTAGCAATACCGTTAATTGTAATTTGAGTATTATTTTGTGTAGCTACGATCAATGCGGTTTCCATTTCGGAAATTATGGTTCCGTTTCCTTTTACTACAACAAACTCCTTCCCCAATCTGTCTACAGGAACCGCTTGGTCCATTAGGATGTCATTGTTCGTAAAATTTAGGTTTGTATAAATGCCGTTGAAATTTCCGTTGGTAACAGAAACAGGTTTATCAGACTGAATTTTTGCTCCTATTAATCCGTCAAGATTCATTACTGAATCTGTACTTAAGGCATCTAAAATATAAGACTGCCCTTTGTTTAGTGTAAATGTTTTTGTAGGACTTGAAGATCCATTAGAAAAAACAACATTCGGATTATATCCTGATATGACAACATTAGTATTGTCCTCTGTTGCAGTAACTCCTATAGTAGAGTTAACATAGCTTGCAGCACCTGTTATTGGCGCCATTCCTACATAAAATGTCTTCCCAAGGCCTGCTAAACCTTTAGATGTAATAATTTCAGCATGGCTTGGGACAGAGAATCGATAATTAGCAAAGAATTTTTTTGTTCCTTTCAGATAGACTCCCATTGAATTCGGAGTAAATAGATCGGATTGATTATTAGTAATTAAGAAATTATTAGGAATGCTTACCTGAGCAGGATTTCCTTTACTAACCTGTACGGACGTGTACAGTGTATTATTATTGAAAATTTGCACATTAAAAGGAGTTGTTTCATTCGTAGATAAATATAAATATCCTTGAAGATTCGATATTCCAGACTTTGAAGCCATCGGAGCAAACCAATGATCGGTGTCAAGCTGTGCATTGAACAATAGACAAAGAAATGTACAAATGGTTAGTAAAAGTTTTTTCATATTTCTCAATAAGGGATGCAAATGTAAGTATTAAAAGTCAATTTTTTATATAAATTTTAATTAGTAATTTCTATAATTATGAATATTGTTGAATATTTAATATTTTTTTAATAATTGAAAAGATATTTAAATATTAATAAAAAATCCTGATGATTTTAATTCATCAGGATCAGTGGTATAGTGTAAAGTAAAAAAGTTATTCTCTGTTTTTTATTAAAATCCATCCGGAGTAAGAAACCGGAAGTTTTGTATCGGGTTCAATCCATTTTAAAATATACCAGTACGTTCCTGTCGGAAGAGGTCGTCCTCCTGATTTTCCGTCCCAGATATAGCTTTTATCTGTAGATTTATAAACAGCAGCTCCATATCTGTCTGAAATTTCAATAGACACGTTTTGCTTTATTTTCAGATCAGAATAATTGAGAACATCATTGATGCCGTCTCCGTTCGGAGTAATTGCATTGATAATATTCACAATTAAAAACTCCTTAATTACAGGTAAACAGCCATCTTTTCCAAGTACATAAACGGTATGAATTCCTCTTGAAAGACCCATAAATGTATTGGAAGTCTGATAGTCTATTCCGTTTAACGAGTACTGATAAGGAGGTGTTCCGCCTGTAACATTTATCGTCGCATTAGAAGCCGTTACGTTGATGCTGGTAATTGTCGGAGCCTGTGATGTCGTTACATTAACAAACTGACGGTAAACACATCCGTTAAAACCTAAATCTACATAATACGTTCCCGCACCGGCAAGAATAGTCTGAGTAGTTGCTCCTGTACTCCAAGTATAAGAACTGAATTCCGCACCCGGATCCAATACCACTTTTTCTGTAGAACAAACCACTTTGTCAGTAAGCTGACTGGATTTTTTAGGCGATTTAAGGGTTACATTAATTATTCCTGTATTCGGACATTCGGTTCCGCTTACAAATCTTACATAGAAGGTTTTTGGAGAAGTAATGGTTTGATTTGAAGGAATTGTGTTAGTACCATTCTGAGCATCCGCTAAAGTAGCATGAAAAGTTAAAGTAATGGCAGAATTAGTGGTAAATAAATTTTTATAGTCATTAAGATTTACGTTTTCAGAACCGTTAAGATCATTATCGCAAATATCCATATTCACAATGTTGGTAAGCAGTGCGATCTTATTTCCTATTTTAAAATTAATCTGTCCGAAAGCTGGAGGACAACTTCCTCCCGCTGCGTCTACTCTTACATAAACGGTAGTATTTGCTGTATACGTCCAGTTTACAGGCAGAGTGTTACCATTTCCGGCATTTGCATCAGCCTGACTCAAATAATATCTTACCGTAAAATTCGCCGCGTTGGTAACAATCTGAGGAGTAACGGTTGAAAAATTCACGTTAACGATTCCGTCAAAATTATCATCACAAAGACTCGCATTATAATTTGCGGTGTTAATATTAGGCGATGGAGTGGTTGTTAAAGTAATCTGTGCCTGTCTGGAACATCCGTTTGCCGAAGTAATATTTACATAAATAATTCCCG
>NZ_JBBCQL010000245.1:0-6476 GCF_037149975.1 Chryseobacterium sp. VD8
TAACAGTATTTTTAAGTTTTTGAATCTCCTTTTGCTGTTGTATTACATAAAGCGTTAATTCTTCTACTTTTTTTAACAAAAGAATGTTCATTTCTTTTAATTCAATACCATTTTTTATTGCTTCATCCGTTGATGGAACTTCTGGAAGATGTTTATTGGTTTTAATATAATTTTCCAAACTGTTTAAATCCATTAATTTATAACTGTCATCAAAAACATAATCTGCCCATCCATTTGATGAAGCTATATCTACTTTTACTTTTTCGGTTCTAATTCCATCTTTTACAAAAAGACGGTAATCATTACAATCTGTACAAGAGTTATTTGGATTAGTGCCCAAAAAAAGTTTACCGTTTGCTCTTAATGACATAATCCATCCATATGCTGCAGAAGTTCCCCATCCTGCTACGTCAATGATTCCTGGATTATTTGGCTGATATTGTGTGTATCGAAGAAAAACAAGAGAATTTCCATTGTCATGATTAGCTCCTTCGTTTCCTACATAAAAGGTGTCGCTTAGAATATTAGTTAGAACTTGGGTTCGTCCCGATACTTTTAGAGCAATATCGTTTGCGGGAGCTCCGGCTAGTCCAATATTTCCGCTAGAGTTCACTCTTAATCTTTCTTGATTATTGGTTTTTAGTACAAGGTCTTGATTATCAGAAGTTCCAATGTAGTTTGTTCCGGGTACTGTTCCAGAGTTGCCATTTAAATTCCAAGATTGAGCTGTAGAGATTGCATTAATTGCAAGGGCAATTAAGATAATTGTTTTTTTCATGATTAAAAGATTATTTTTTATTTTGTTATAGCTTTGTAAATCTATAAAAATTAAATTACCAAACAATACTTAAAATGTTAATTAAAAATAATAAAATCATTAAATTTCTACTATCACTTTATTTATGTTTAATGACATATTATCTCTATACACATCAATATTACAATTCAGATATTGAAGCTTACATGGGATTAGTATATAAAGCTAATTTCCCTGATATGAAAATTGAAGAGATCCATAAAAAAGTTTATAGTGAACTTAAAGAAAAAGATCCGGATGTAGGTAAGGTAAATATGGAAAGGAAAGAGGAAGCGATCGGAGATAACAGTTATTATAAGAATTTATCTGAAAATCCAAAAATGTATGAGGAAGAACTTCAGTTATTTACAGTAAAACCGTTTTACAATTTAATAAACTCAGTCTTTTTTAAATTTGGATTTTCGGCTTCAACATCTACTTTTCTTATCACTATTATTTCCTATGTCTTAATCGTAATCCTGATTTTTATTTTTTTAATAAAAATACTTAAAAATAATTATCAGGCTTTTATTTTAACCATTTTGATTTCATTATTCAAACCTCTCTTAGATACCTCAAGACATGCTACTCCGGATGGCTTTTCTACATTACTTTTATTACTTAGTTTTTATTTTGTATTAATGAAAAGAAATCTTTTTGTTTCTTCAATATTTGGAATTTTATGTATTCTTACAAGGCCTGAATATTTTATTTTTTATACATTTCTATCTGTACTATTATACTTTTTCAGAAAGGATTTTAAATTTCAATCAAAAGAAATTTTATTTTCAGTTGGCTATTTTACATTAACTTTCGCAATCATACAATATTTTAACCAGATCCCGTGGTCTGTTTTGTTTATGAACCAGTTTACAAAAGTTCAGTTGTATCCGATCTCAAATCCCGATGTATTTAATTTTCGTGAATATTTAAACTGTGTGAAAGGAAAAATACTGTTTGAATGGAATACATCTTACTTCCCGTTACTGCTAATTTTTATCATTATTATTTTAGATTATAGATTAATCATTAGTAAAAACAGAAAAAGTTTAATTTTTTTAGGTCTGTATGTTGCTGTTTATCTTACTGTTTCATTACGTTTCATAATGTTTCCGACATTAGTAAACAGAATGATGGTTGGGTTTTACTTAATTATAATTTTGTCGTTAATTGCGTATCAGAATTCGAAAAAACAAATATTAGCTGATACTATAGAAAAATAGCCAAATAATTACTAATTTTGCTACCTCAAATTATGACAAGTTTTTCAGGATATTTACCCTATGCTTTCGCATTGATTATTGCAATACCTTTTCTGGTTTTGCTGAGACAGTTTGTATTTACTTATATTAAACTTAAAGAGCAGGAAATCAGATTACTTTCCGTAAAGTCCAATTCCGAAAATAAAACCCAGTCTTACGAAAGAATGACGCTATTTATGGAAAGATTAAAACCGTCCAATCTTATCCAGAGGTTCGATAAAGGTCTTGCAGTCCATGAATTTATTTTTCTTACCGAAAAAGCGATCAATGAAGAATTCGATTACAACGCTTCCCAGCAATTGTACATCACTAAAAATTCGTGGAAAAATATTGTCGAGTCAAAAAACGCAGTTATAGAACTTCTTCACAGAACTTACGAAGGAATCAACGGTAATGCAAGCCTTGATGAGTTCAAAACCATTTTTCTGATGAATTATATGGAAGGAGAAGATTATATTTCTATGACCATTGAAGATTTAAGAAAAGAAATTTTAATAATAGCTTAACTAAAAAAATAAATTTTAAATAATGATTCCAAATTTTAAAGCACATCCATGGCACGGAATTTCTGCAGGAGAAGATGCGCCAAATGTTGTCAATGTTTTCGTGGAGATCGTTCCTTCAGACACTATTAAATACGAAGTAGATAAAGAAACTGGATTTTTAAAGGTAGACCGACCTCAGAAATTCTCAAATATTATTCCGGCATTATACGGTTTTGTTCCAAGAACATATTGTGACACTGCAGTAATGAACTTAGCGGTTGAAAGAGGTGCTACAGATGTTACGATGGGAGATCACGATCCACTTGATATCTGTGTTTTAAGCTCTCATAACATTCACGCAGGAGGTTTGTTAATGGAAGCTATTCCAATCGGAGGTTTCAAAATGATCGACGGAGGAGAAGCAGATGATAAAATTGTTGCCGTAATGATCGGCGATCACGCATTCGGACATTTCAGAGATATTTCAGAATTGCCGGAAGCAGAAGTGAAACGATTAATGCACTACTTCCTTACTTACAAGAACTTACCGGATGAGCCTGCAAAATGCAGAATTCAGGAAGTTTACGGGGCAGAACATGCCAAAAAAGTAATCAAAGCTTCTCAGGACGATTATTCAAACAAATACGGAGGATAAATTCTCATATTTCAGGTAAAAGTAAAGGATAGACGGTTTTGTTTATCCTTTTTCTTTTTGATCGTTTTCTATTTTTATTGAAAGTTCAGAAATCACACCCTTCGACAACAATAAATAACAGAAAATATTATCAGTTTTTAATTTTTTAGGAGCTGTTTCCTGCTTTTCACTGTATCTTTTTTGTTACGAGTTCCGCTTCTCTCCGCCCGCAACAAAAAAGGATGTCGTTTCAATCAGGGCTAATCATTATTACTTTTAATATCATACAAACCAAACGTCATAGGTTTTTAAAACCTATGACGTTTTCAGCTGTAACATTTATGAATGATAAAAATCCCTCAAAAGTCCTTTTAATTTTGTCTATCAAATATATTTGTCATCATTGACTGAATGAAATGCCATTGATTTTCCGCAGATTGCATTAAAAAATTAATAACTCAATTTACATAACAGTTATTCAAAATTTAAACATAATAAATTCAATCCGTTTAATCGTTTAACTGCTAATTTTGAAATACTTATAAATATTTTAACATAATCCATAGAAATTATTCGTTATATTTAATAATCTATTACCAAAAAAATATTAAACTATGGATCTATTTGTGTTAGTACCAATTTTTGGTGTCATTGCCTTACTGTATACTTTCATCCAAAGTAACTGGGTAAGTAAGCAGGATGCCGGAAATGAAAAAATGAAAATTATCAGCGGACATATTGCTGACGGTGCGATGGCTTTTCTAAAAGCCGAGTACAGGATTTTAACCTATTTCGTAGTTGTGGTAGCGATTCTTTTAGCGGTGATGGGGATGAGTAATGCCAACTCCCACTGGAGTATCGGGATTGCCTTTATAGTTGGAGCTATATTTTCCGCATCGGCAGGTTTTATCGGAATGAAAATCGCCACAAAATCCAATGTAAGAACAGCACAGGCTGCGAAAACATCTCTTTCAAAGGCTTTAAAAGTTTCTTTTACTGGAGGTTCCGTAATGGGAATGGGAGTCGCTGGATTAGCGGTTTTAGGATTGGGAGCATTGTTCTTAATTATTAAACAGATTTTTGCACCGGATGCGACCGTAGATTCCCACGAAATGGAAAGAACGATTGAAATTCTTACAGGATTTTCTCTGGGAGCTGAGTCTATAGCGCTTTTTGCAAGAGTAGGAGGAGGAATCTACACAAAAGCAGCGGATGTGGGAGCCGATTTAGTGGGAAAAGTTGAAGCCGGAATTCCGGAGGATGATCCCCGAAATCCCGCAACCATTGCAGATAACGTAGGAGATAACGTAGGTGACGTTGCAGGAATGGGAGCTGATTTGTTTGGCTCTTACGTGGCAACGGTACTGGCAACTATGGTTTTGGGAAGAGAAACCATTTCTCAGGATTCTTTCGGCGGTTTTGCCCCGATACTTCTTCCCATGCTTATAGCGGGAACAGGAATTATTTTTTCAATAATAGGAACCCTGTTTGTCCGTATTAATGATAGTGAAGGATCTTCCACCTCAAGTGTGCAGAATGCTTTAAACCTGGGAAACTGGGGAAGTATTGTGATTACGGCGGTAGCTGCTTATTTTTTGGTAAATTATATCTTGCCCGACAAAATGGTTCTCCGAGGACATGAATTCTCTAAAATGGGCGTTTTTGGGGCAATTATGGTAGGATTGGTTGTAGGTACTTTAATGAGTATCATTACAGAATATTACACGGCAATGGGAAAGAGACCGGTTTCGAGCATCGTTAGACAATCTTCGACAGGTCATGCCACCAATATTATCGGAGGTCTTTCTGTAGGAATGGAATCTACACTGCTTCCGATTATTGTTTTGGCAGGCGGAATTTACGGATCATATCTTTGCGCAGGATTATATGGTGTAGCCATCGCAGCAGCCGGAATGATGGCAACAACGGCCATGCAGCTGGCTATTGACGCTTTCGGACCTATTGCAGATAACGCAGGAGGAATTGCCGAAATGAGTGAACTTCCCAAAGAAGTTCGTGAGAGAACGGATATCCTTGATGCAGTAGGCAATACAACGGCAGCCACAGGAAAAGGTTTTGCAATCGCTTCTGCTGCTTTAACGGCTTTAGCTTTATTCGCGGCTTTTGTTGGAATTGCAGGAATTGACGGAATTGATATTTACAGAGCCGATGTTCTTGCCGGATTATTTGTCGGCGGAATGATACCTTTTATCTTTTCATCATTGGCAATCACTGCGGTTGGACAGGCTGCAATGGCAATGGTAGAAGAAGTTAGAAGGCAGTTTCGCGAGATTCCGGGAATTTTAGAAGGAAAAGCACAGCCGGAATATGAGAAATGTGTAGCCATTTCAACCGATGCATCCATCAGAAAAATGATGCTTCCCGGAGCGATTGCTATTGTTTCACCTTTGCTGATCGGGTTTATTTTCGGACCGGAGGTTTTGGGAGGTTTCCTTGCCGGAGCAACGGTAAGCGGAGTTTTAATGGGAATGTTTCAGAATAATGCAGGCGGAGCCTGGGATAATGCAAAGAAATCTTTTGAAAAAGGAGTAGATATCAACGGGCAAACTTACTATAAAGGTTCTGAACCACATAAAGCCTCAGTAACAGGAGATACGGTAGGAGATCCGTTTAAAGATACTTCAGGACCTTCAATGAATATACTGATTAAACTAATGTCGATTGTTTCTCTGGTGATTGCTCCGACATTGGCTGTTTTACATAAAGATAAAATAGATGCCAACAGAAAAGCGAAAATTGAAGCTTTAACAGGCGTCTCAGGTGTTTCGGTGAATAATCCTATAGGAACAGTAGCTGTTGTTCCACAGGAAATTAAAGGTTATGTTAATGAAAACGGAGACTTTGTTTATGATACAGGAAATATTCAGGAAATACAGCTGAATGGAGGAAAAAAAATAAAAATCGGAGAAGGAAGCCAGTTGTATCAAATGTACAATTCGGTTAAAAATAAAGATCAGGGAGTTTTGGATTCGAATAAATGGTTTACGGTAGAAAATCTCTATTTTGAGACAGGTTCCAGTGATTTAAAAGTGGGTTCGGAAGTTCAGTTATTAAATTTAGTTGAAATTATGAATGCCTATCCGTCTTTAAAAATTAAATTGGGAGGCTATACCGATAATTCAGGAAATGAAGAAAGCAACCAGAAACTTTCCAATCTGAGAGCTCAGACCGCAAAACTGAAACTGCTTGAACTTGGAATTTCCGGAGACGGGGTAGAAGCAGAAGGATACGGTTCTCAGCATCCTGTTTGCGCAGCCAACGATACGGACGAATGTATG
>NZ_JBBCQL010000246.1:0-6467 GCF_037149975.1 Chryseobacterium sp. VD8
ATTAAGCCCGGAATCACTTAAAAATTTATTAATTTTAAAACTACTAAAATGAACGGACTAAAAAAAATATTAGGCGTACTCTGGATCGCCATTGCATTAGTTGTAGGATATTTCGGAATTACAGTAAACTTTCAGGATAACTTCCATTAATATAACTCACAAAATCATTATCAATTACTGCTTTTGAACCAGCTTTTGGAACTGAATCATTATATTTAAAGTAAAGAGTATCATTCTTAAACTCATAATTTCCTATGTAGACATCTTTATCTCTCATCATCCCTTGAGAAATAAATTCAAAACTTTCATCATCATACATTTTCAGATAAACCCAACCTAAGAGAGCTTCCCTGTCTGCTAAAAGCAATTCTTTCCTTTCATTTTTACAACTTGTAACTATTAATAAAAGATATATAAATGAAAATTTTAATTTCATAACTTTTAGTTTAATGGTTAAACAAATATAAATTAAAAACCACCCCCAAAAGAAAGCAGTTTTAAAATTTATTTAAAATATCGCAGGATATTTCTAAAAATTTTTGAATATCCGTTAAACAACCTATCACTATGCACTGATATGAAAATCAATTATTTATAACAGGCACTTCGACAAGCTCAGTGTGACACCTCTAATACTAAACGCTTGATTTCTTGCAATGTCAAGCTGAGCCTGTCGAAGCTTTAGGTTAATAAACGGACAATCAAAAAAATTTACTTTTTTAAAGTCAACATATTAGCAAAAGGCGTAATTTTCTTATTTTCAATAATCTTCAAACCAGCTTCAGAAATAGCTCTCTTCCATTGCTTTTGACTTAAAAAATGAAAAGCTCCGATGTTAAAGAAAAGAAAATTTGTCAGATCTCTAAATTGTTCTGAAACAATGATTACGCCATCATCTTTTAAAATTCTCTTCGCTTCTTTGAAAAATAAAACTCTTTGATCGTGATCTAAAATTTCGTGAAGTGCAGTTATAGCAAGAATTACATCCTGAGATTCATTTTCAAAAGGAAGATGATCCGGTTTGATTTTTATTTCCTTCGGATTGGGTGGAAATACTTTCTTTGAAGTTTCTATTCCTTTTTCCTGTTCGTGACGATTTCCAAAAATATCACAAACCGTTAAATTCAAATCCGGATATTTTTCTTCCAATCGTTTTGACAAAGGATCAAAGCTTGCGTGAACTAAAATTGCATTTTCTGTTTTATTCCAATCTACAATCCCTTTTAACTTCTTTAATTCGTACAAATCTGAATGATCATATAAAATGTAAGAAGCGAGAAGTGATGCAAAAATATTTATTATGATAAGTGCGCTTAATATTCTTAATATTAAAATAACCGGAGTTGAATTAATCCAAAATGATAATGCACAAAGAAGAATCGAAACAATAAACCCAAGTACTATTTTTTGATAATTAAAGAGAATGACAAGTTTTGTAATTTTCATAAATAGGCTTTAAAATCTAATTTACAAATTCCTAACAAAAAAACCGCTCTCCAAAAAGAAAGCGGTTTCAAAATTATCTAAAATCTCAATTAAAATATCGCAGGATATTTCTGAGGATTTGTTTCGTTAAACATTGCATAGATTTTTTCAACCATATCATCCGCAGAAGGCTTGCTGAAATAATCTCCGTCACTTGCGTAAGCGGGTCTGTGATCGTTTGCAGAAATTGTCAACGGATCAGAATCTAAGAATCTGAACGCTTTTTGTTTTTCTAAAATCTGCTGAAGAATAAATGCTGAAGTTCCGCCTTCCACATCTTCGTCGATTACGACCAATCGGCTTGTTTTCTTTACAGATTCTGCAATTTCATGTGTTAAATCGAAAGGAATTAATGACTGAACATCAATTACTTCCGCAGAAATTCCCAATTTTTCAAGTTCTTCAGCTGCTTCCATTACAATTCTCCATGTAGAACCGTAAGTAACCAAAGTAACATCTTTTCCTTCTTTTGTTACCTCGATTTTTCCGACAGGAACAGTGAACTCACCTAAATTATCAGGCTGCTTTTCTTTCAATCTGTACCCATTTAAACATTCAACGATTACAGCCGGATCATCGCTCTGAAGCATGGTGTTGTAGAATCCGGCAGCCTTGGTTAAGTTTCTCGGAACCAATACTAGAATTCCTTTTGAAAGATTAAGAATTCCCGCCATCGGAGAACCTGAATGCCAAACTCCTTCCAGTCTGTGACCTCTCGTTCTGATAATAACCGGAGATTTCTGCCCTCCTTTTGTTCTGTACTGAACGGTTGCCAGATCATCGCTCATTCCCTGTAAACAGTACAGAATATAATCAAGATATTGGATTTCGGCAATTGGTCTTAAACCTCTCATTGCCATTCCGATTCCCTGTCCTAGAATGGTTGCTTCACGGATTCCGGTATCGGCAATACGAACATCACCGTATTTTTCCTGCATTCCTTCAAGACCCTGATTTACGTCACCGATATTTCCGGCATCTTCACCAAAAACTAAAGTTTCAGGATATTTTTCGAATATTTTATCGAAATTGTTTCTTACCACTACTCTTCCGTCCACATCTTCAGAAGCGTCGGAATAAATGGGCTTAATTTCCTTTACGTTTTCCGCTTTCCACTTAGACTGAGAATATAAATGAGAAGAATAATTGTCTTTTTCAACCTCAAAAATCTCGTTGTATTTCTGCATCAGTTGGTTTCTTTCCGCAGAATTTGCTCCTCTTGTCGCCAGTAAAGATTTTCTTACCAAATGGAAAACGTCTTTCTTCGCTTTTGAAACCAGTTTATTGAACTGGCTGATATAATTTTCAATTTCAGCATTCTGACCTTTAAGATTTTCAACCAAAGGTAAAACGGAACCGATTAAATCTGTAATTGTTTTCTGGTAATTTTCCCAAGCCTGTTTCTGACCTGTTTTTACCGTTTTTTTAGCTTCATTATCAATAGCATCCAGTTCTTCTGCTGTTGCCAGAACTTCTTCTTTTCCTTCAATTTCGATGGAATAATTCAAAATCCATTCTCTGAATTTTACCAAGCCGTCAAACTGAGATTCCCAAGCCAGACGCTCTTCATTTTTATATCTTTCGTGAGATCCTGAAGTGGAGTGACCTTGAGGTTGTGTAACTTCAATCACGTGAACCACTACCGGAACACTTTCTACTCTTGCAAACTGTTCTGCTCTTGCATAAGCATCCAAAAGCGCAGGATAATCCCAAGCTTTCACCTGAATAATCTCACATCCCTGGTTTTCTCCTTCTTTTCTCTGGAAACCGCTCAGCATTTCAGCAATATCGGCTTTTGCTCTCTGGTTTTTCGTAGGAACAGAAATTCCGTACCCGTCGTCCCAGATCGAAACTACCATTGGAACCTGAAGCGCACAGGCTGCATTCAGAGTTTCCCAGAAATGTCCTTCCGCTGTAGAAGCATCCCCGATTGTTCCGAAAGCAATCTCGTTTCCTTCTCTGGAAAACTTTTCAGAGCCTTCGAATTTTACGGTTTTATAAATTTTAGAAGCCTGAGCCAACCCTAATAATCTAGGCATTTGTCCTGCAGTAGGAGAAATGTCGGAAGAGATATTTTTCTGAGCCGTTAAGTCTTTCCAGCTTCCGTCTTCATTTAAACTTCTTGTCGCAAAGTGACCGTTCATCTGTCTTCCGGCTGAAGCAGGCTCTCTTTCCACGCTAGTATCTGCATACAATTGTGCAAAAAAACTTTCAACAGTCAACGCATTTACAGCCAATGCAAAGGTCTGATCTCTGTAATATCCCGAACGGAAGTCTCCATCTCTGAAAACTTTCGCCATTGCAAGCTGAGGAAGCTCTTTTCCATCCCCAAAAATACCAAACTTAGCTTTTCCCGTAAGAACTTCTCTTCTTCCCAAGTAGGACATTTCACGAGAAATCCTTCCTAATTTATAATCTTCAAGTATCTGATTTTTAAAATCTTGAAAGGAAATTTGCTGTGTTTCAATATAGGTTGTCTGCATAGCCAAATATTAAATATTTTTATTTTGAAGTATTTTGCTAATATACACTTTTTAAATTAATTTTAATTTTTAATAATCTTTTTTAAAAATTTGATAATAAAATAAATTGTGTTTATCTTGGAATAAATTTGTAAATGATGGAGAAAAAATCGTCTCATATCCTTAATGCATCGAGTAATCTTCTGGGGTTTTCTCTGGTAATCATCACATCATTAAAGATATCAAAAATCAGCCACAGTACGCATTTGGACGAGTTCGCCGGAGTTGCCTGTCTGTTTTTTGCCTTCAGCTGCTTTTTTTCTTTTCTGGCTATAAGATCGAAACATGAAAGACGTTCTTTCAGATTTGAAACTATTGCGGATTATTTATTTTTAATCGCTTTATTTTGCATTGTTCTGGCTGTAATTATTGTGACAGTGAAAATAATTTAACTTTAAATAAAATAATTAATATTCAATTATATTTAAATTATCATCAATAATAAAAAGATAAAACCAAATAAAATATATAAATTAAAAATTATCAATAATTTATTTAATATTTCAGCTTAAAATTCACAAATAACACGGCATACATTTTGACGATCTTGAAAAAAATTCACAAATTTAAAAGGATCATGAAAAAATCATTATTTCAGTCAGTTGGCTTATTCTTATTCTGTGCCCTTTCCGGAACAACATTCGCACAAGTAGGCATAAATACGGGTAATCCTCAAGCCACCTTTCATGTAGACGGCGCCAGAGATAATGCAGCCACGGGAACACCGACTGCTGCACAGCAATCTAACGACGTAGCCGTTACTTCATCTGGAAATTTAGGTATCGGAACTGTTGCTCCCACAGAAAAATTAGATATTGTAACAGGTAATGCGAGAATTCGCAACATCAATTCAAACATTGGCATTGGAGGAACAGACAGGGTGGTTGTTGCAGATGCAAACGGTGTTTTAAAAACCATAAATTTCAATGCGTACTCGTTATTTCACGCAAGGCTAACCGCTAATCAGAACGCCAATTCCTCTATTACAACTTTATTATTTGGTACTCCTCTATCAACTTCCCCTTATTATTCTTACAACACAACTACAGGAGTTTTAACATTCAATCAGGCAGGAAATTATCTGATTACTTTACAGGCAAGTTTTGTAAATGCTCCTGCAGGAACTCAATTGCTGATTGGAATAAGACCGGTTCCGGATGCTGATTATTTAGGACGAGGCAGTCATTATAATGCAGTGGCAACTTCCGGTTCAGTGGGTGAACTTATGAATTATACAACACTGCTTGTGATTCCAACTGCGGGTTATCAGGTACGTTTTACAGCAGCTCCGAATCAGAACTGTACTGTTTTAGCGACAGAAACGGGAAGTACGGGAAGCGGAAATGTAACAAGCGTAACAATTCAGAAGATTTAATCTGCGTCTCAATAAAATATAATAAGCCGGATTTTCCGGCTTATTATATTTTATTTAAAATTTTCTTTCAATTACGTAATCAAGCATAATCCGCAATGATTTTTTTGCTTCAGAATCGGGAAATTCGTTCAGAATATCAATTGCTTTTTGCTGAAAGTCTTTCATTACGGTAATCGCATACTCCAGACCTCCGGAACTTTTAACAAAATTAATCAGCTCTTTTACGCGTTTCTGATCGTTATTGTAACGTTTAATGGTATTGAAATAGTATTTGCGGTCTTTCTCGTTTGCTGTTTTCAAAGTATGGATCAGTGGCAGCGTCATTTTCTGCTCTTTGATATCAATTCCTACAGGTTTTCCGATGACGTTTGAAGTTAAATAATCAAAAAGGTCGTCTTTGATCTGGAAAGCCATTCCGGTATAGGTTCCGAAATCCATCATTTTTTTAGCCAGAACTTCGTCTGCATTATTCGACAAGACGCCGATTTCGCAACACGCAGCAATTAAAGTAGCTGTTTTCTGACGGATAATTTCATAATATACATCTTCCGTAATATCCAGTTTTCTGGCTTTTTCCAGCTGAAGAAGTTCACCTTCAGACATTTCGCGGATGGTTCTTGAAATAACGCCTAATAAATCGTAGTCTTTATGATCTGTGGATAATAAAACAGATTTGGATAAAAGATAATCTCCCACCAAAACAGCAATCTTATTTTTCCACAACGCATTAATTGAAAAGAAATTGCGACGTTTAAAACTTTCATCCACCACATCATCATGAACCAGAGTTGCGGTGTGAATCAGCTCGATCATGGAGGCTCCGCGATATGTTTTTTCGTTGACATCGCCGACTAATTTTGCACAGAGAAAGACAAACATCGGACGCATCTGCTTTCCTTTTGTGGTAACGATAAAACGAGTGACTTTATCTAGTAAAGGTACTTTGCTCTGCATGGATTCATAAAACTTCTGCTCGAAAAGTTTCATTTCCTCATTGATCGGTCGCTTGATTTCTTCAACGGTGTTCGCCACAATCTTTGAATAAGAGATAAATTATTAATTCCCACAAAGATAATTTTTTTCGG
>NZ_JBBCQL010000247.1:0-6413 GCF_037149975.1 Chryseobacterium sp. VD8
GACGGAGCGGCAATTTATCAGGCAATCAGACAGAATGCACAGGCTTTATCTCAGCAAATGCAGGGAGCTTTAGAACCGAACGGATTTAAAGACGGATACGGAATTTCAAATGCATACATTTTAATTCCTGCGTTCCGGGCTGCAGTTGAAGGTAAAACGGTAAAAGAAATGAAAAACCCTAAAAAAGCAGGGCTTCCGATTCCAAACTGGAAGATCACTTACTCAGGATTGAGAAATATCCCGATCATTAACGGACAGTTCTCCAAGTTTGATCTTTTGCATTCTTATCAGGCGACTTATACAGCAACAGGAATTCAGTCGAGTATCGATTCCTTCAACAGTCTTAATTCTTACAATGCAACGCAGAGAGATATTAATGATGATTATATCAATCCGTTCACTTTTGCTCAGGTAGGTTACGTAGAAAACTTCTCGCCGCTGATTGGAGTAGATATGACGATGAGAAACAATATCCAGTTGGGTATTCAGTATAATAGGTTAAGAACATTGTTACTGGGATTGGTCAACCATACTTTAACAGAGGATTCAAACAGCGAATATGTTGTAAGAGTAGGATATATCATCAGAAACTTCAGACTGGGAATGACGAACGTGAGAGGAAGAGGAAAAGCGAAAGGAAGCGACCTTAATATCAGAGGGGATTTTTCACTGAGAGACAGTAAAACCAGTATTACGAATATTCTGCTTGATGATTCTCAGATTACCGGAGGACAGAGACTGATGAATATTAAAGTGTCAGCAGATTATAATGTCTCTGAAAACCTTAATCTTAGAGTATTCTATGAGCAGATGACTTCTAAATACAAAATCTCTACCGCGTTCCCGCTGTCAACGATCAGAGCAGGTATTTCTGCAACGTTTACATTCGGAAACTCAGGAGGTTTCTAATTAGAACGAAAATAAATTTAAATGTCTCTCAGTTTTTGAGGGACATTTTTTATATCCGATATTTGAACCTTCTGGAATTTTGAATACATTTGTACAAATAAAAAATTAAAAATGAACACACCATTAGAATTAAAGTACACGAAAGATCACGAATGGATCAAGATTGAAGGAAACATTGCTACAATCGGTATTACAGACTTCGCACAGGGAGAATTGGGAGATATCGTTTACGTAGATGTAGACACTGTAGATGATGATCTTGAAGGGGGTGCGGTTTTCGGAAGTGTAGAAGCTGTAAAAACAGTTTCAGATTTATTCTTGCCAATCTCAGGAAAAGTGATCGAATTCAACTCAGAATTGGAAGATCAGCCGGAATTATTAAATTCAGATCCTTATGGGAACGGATGGATCATCAAATTAGAAGTTGCTGAAGGTGCAGATCATTCAGAATTACTTTCTGCGGAAGAATACCAGTCAATCATTGGATAAGATTTCAAAAATATTCAGTAAGATATTGCCCATTTATTGGGCATTTCTTACTTATATGCTCCTCAAGCCCGGTGAAGAAAACCACGAATATTGGTTTATGTTCAGCGGTATAGACAAGATTTTGCATCTAAGCATCTTTGCAGCATTAGGTTTCCTTTTTATTGCTGCTTTTCCAAAAATCCGTTTTTACTATTTCATTCAGATCATTTTGCTTTACGCATTTCTTACCGAGATCCTTCAGGAAGAAATGGGATTGGGAAGGTCAATGGAAACTTTAGATATTGTTGCCGACACGGTGGGCTGCTTAATAGGATACTATTTTTATAAAATTCTAGCCAAGCGATTTCTTTAATTGCCCCTAAAAAAAGGTTGTTTAAAGTAACAAATCGATCTTAAAAAATATCACCTTTGTTTTAGAACTTTCTCCCCTTCAAAAATTCCTTTCTTTATAAGAAGCTATTTCCCGCTATCCACTTTATCTTTTGGGTTACGGGCTCCGCTTCGCTCCGCCCGCAACCCAAAAGGATGCCGTTCCTATCGGGCCTAAATTTCGGAAACCTTATTGAAATGCCGACAGACCTTTCATTTGTAGGTGCCTCAAGAGATGCTAATCTTATACTGGATTTTTAAATACATATATAATAAAGAAAAGAGACGATCTCAAAAGTCAATACTTAACTTTTTCAATAAACCTTTCCTCTTTAACTCCTTTTTTCACCCATAGACTTCCTCCTTTCCCTTATTTGAATCCTCAAACCCATCCATTCTCCCATTCAATCCAACAAAATTTTCCTGCAGAACGCAATATTTCCGTCTTTTTTCCATGATTTCACTGCCCGTTCAATGGTTTTTCAAAATCAAAAATATCAAATCGTTTAATGTGGAAAACTATGGATATTCCTATAAAGATAAATAAACCAGTGTTTTAGAGCATGAAGTTACCCACAATCGTGTATATGGCTTAAATATTATGTTAAATATATTTGGAAGCGGAGGGTTAAAGTCTCTATCTTTGCCCCACTGAAAAACGATAGAGCATCAGTAAGCGCAGAAGAGCTTTTTAGCTAAGCAATATTACTTAATGAATCCTGAGGGAAGACGGTAAAAGTCTTTTTAAAGCTACAGATTAAAGCGGGTTTTATTTTAAACTTTTTTTTTAAAAAATATAAAATAAGATTTGCGGGAATGAAAAAGATTTGTATCTTTGCAGTCCCTAAACGGGGAAGCGCAGGAGAGTATAGATTGAGTGTTTAGAGAGGGGTTAAGGTTACAGAAAAAAAACTTTAAAATTTTCTTGAAAAACATTTGGTCACATCAAAATAAGTTATTACTTTTGCACTCGCAAATACGAAACGAAAACGACAGATAATGAGTTTTGTAGGAAGCGGAAGAAATGAAGATCATTGACATACAATATAACAACCAAGTAAGGAAAAACTAAAGCGTCAAAACTTTGAGTGAGTCAGACAAACATACAATGGAGAGTTTGATCCTGGCTCAGGATGAACGCTAGCGGGAGGCCTAACACATGCAAGCCGAGCGGTAGAGATTCTTCGGAATCTTGAGAGCGGCGCACGGGTGCGGAACACGTGTGCAACCTGCCTTTATCTGGGGGATAGCCTTTCGAAAGGGAGATTAATACCCCATAATATACTGAGTGGCATCACTTATTATTGAAAACTCCGGTGGATAGAGATGGGCACGCGCAAGATTAGATAGTTGGTGAGGTAACGGCTCACCAAGTCAATGATCTTTAGGGGGCCTGAGAGGGTGATCCCCCACACTGGTACTGAGACACGGACCAGACTCCTACGGGAGGCAGCAGTGAGGAATATTGGACAATGGGTGAGAGCCTGATCCAGCCATCCCGCGTGAAGGACGACGGCCCTATGGGTTGTAAACTTCTTTTGTACAGGGATAAACCTTTCCACGTGTGGAAAGCTGAAGGTACTGTACGAATAAGCACCGGCTAACTCCGTGCCAGCAGCCGCGGTAATACGGAGGGTGCAAGCGTTATCCGGATTTATTGGGTTTAAAGGGTCCGTAGGCGGATCTGTAAGTCAGTGGTGAAATCTCATAGCTTAACTATGAAACTGCCATTGATACTGCAGGTCTTGAGTAAGGTAGAAGTAGCTGGAATAAGTAGTGTAGCGGTGAAATGCATAGATATTACTTAGAACACCAATTGCGAAGGCAGGTTACTATGTCTTAACTGACGCTGATGGACGAAAGCGTGGGGAGCGAACAGGATTAGATACCCTGGTAGTCCACGCTGTAAACGATGCTAACTCGTTTTTGGGTTTTCGGATTCAGAGACTAAGCGAAAGTGATAAGTTAGCCACCTGGGGAGTACGAACGCAAGTTTGAAACTCAAAGGAATTGACGGGGGCCCGCACAAGCGGTGGATTATGTGGTTTAATTCGATGATACGCGAGGAACCTTACCAAGACTTAAATGGGAATTGACAGATTTAGAAATAGATCCTCCTTCGGGCAATTTTCAAGGTGCTGCATGGTTGTCGTCAGCTCGTGCCGTGAGGTGTTAGGTTAAGTCCTGCAACGAGCGCAACCCCTGTCACTAGTTGCCATCATTCAGTTGGGGACTCTAGTGAGACTGCCTACGCAAGTAGAGAGGAAGGTGGGGATGACGTCAAATCATCACGGCCCTTACGTCTTGGGCCACACACGTAATACAATGGCCGGTACAGAGGGCAGCTACACAGCGATGTGATGCAAATCTCGAAAGCCGGTCTCAGTTCGGATTGGAGTCTGCAACTCGACTCTATGAAGCTGGAATCGCTAGTAATCGCGCATCAGCCATGGCGCGGTGAATACGTTCCCGGGCCTTGTACACACCGCCCGTCAAGCCATGGAAGTCTGGGGTACCTGAAGTCGGTGACCGTAATAGGAGCTGCCTAGGGTAAAACAGGTAACTAGGGCTAAGTCGTAACAAGGTAGCCGTACCGGAAGGTGCGGCTGGAACATCTCATTTTAGAGCGTCTTAAAGACGAAAAACAAAATTAGTACGCAAGTACACAGTACTTACTTAAAGTAAAGCTTTAGTTTTTTATTTGGTTGATATATCATAATACACACCCACTAGAAATTAGTAAAAGGGAAAGAGATTGAGAAATGAAGAATGGGAAAAAGTATATTACTTATAACTCATCACCCATTACTCATACAAAGTCTCGTAGCTCAGCTGGTTAGAGCGCTACACTGATAATGTAGAGGTCGGCAGTTCGAGCCTGCCCGAGACTACTAATTAAGGCGGCTGGCAAATCGCTTATGGCTGATGGCAAAAAAAGCCAACAGCAATTAGCAAAAAGCCAACAGCACCTAGAGGGGGAATTAGCTCAGCTGGCTAGAGCGCCTGCCTTGCACGCAGGAGGTCAAGGGTTCGACTCCCTTATTCTCCACCATCATAGATGGTTTAATTTTAAAAAAGCAGATAGAGCCAAAAACAATATTTGCGAATTAGATCAGAAGTAGAAATAAGATCATTGACATTAACGGTAAAGACATCACAAAGAGAAAACCGAGCACTTATAAGTGCTTGAGTAACCTAAAAATAGGAAAGAAATCGTTAAGGGCGTATGGCGGATGCCTAGGCTTTCAGAGGCGACGAAGGACGTGGTAAGCTGCGAAAAGCTGCGGGGATTGGCACACACGAATTGATCCGCAGATGTCCGAATGGGGCAACCCAATACATTGAAGATGTATTACCTCTTAGGAGGAGCAAACCCGGAGAACTGAAACATCTAAGTACCCGGAGGAAAAGAAATCGAAGAGATTCCGTAAGTAGTGGCGAGCGAAAGCGGATTAGCCCAAAAGTCTTTATATGTTTAATAGAATGTTCTGGAAAGAACAGCCGTAGAGGGTGATAGCCCCGTATATGAAAGGCATACATAGATGATAAATGAGTAGGGCGGGACACGTGAAATCCTGTCTGAATATGGGGGGACCATCCTCCAAGGCTAAATACTCCTGAAAGACCGATAGTGAACAAGTACTGTGAAGGAAAGGTGAAAAGCACTTCGAATAGAAGGGTGAAATAGAACCTGAAACCGTACGCCTACAAGCGGTCGGAGCAGATTAATTCTGTGACGGCGTGCCTTTTGCATAATGAGCCTACGAGTTAATTTTACTAGCGAGGTTAAGTAATTAAGTTACGGAGCCGGAGCGAAAGCGAGTCTGAATAGGGCGCATAGTTAGTAGGATTAGACGCGAAACCTTGTGATCTACCCATGGGCAGGTTGAAGCTTTGGTAACACAAAGTGGAGGACCGAACCGGTTGACGTTGAAAAGTCTTCGGATGACCTGTGGGTAGGGGTGAAAGGCCAATCAAACTGGGAGATAGCTCGTACTCTCCGAAATGCATTTAGGTGCAGCGTCGTATATAAGTTTATTAGAGGTAGAGCTACTGATTGGATGCGGGGGTTTCACCGCCTACCAATTCCTGACAAACTCCGAATGCTAATAAATGTTCTACGGCAGTGAGGGCATGGGTGCTAAGGTCCATGTCCGAGAGGGAAAGAACCCAGACCAACAGCTAAGGTCCCCAAATTTCTGTTAAGTTGAAGCAACGCGGTTGGACTGCATTGACAGCTAGGATGTTGGCTTGGAAGCAGCCATTCATTTAAAGAGTGCGTAACAGCTCACTAGTCGAGCGGTCCGGCATGGATAATAATCGGGCATAAACAGAATACCGAAGCTATGGATTTATAATTAATTATATCTGGTAGGAGAGCATTCTATCGGCGCCGAAGCAGTATCGTGAGGTATTGTGGAGCTTATAGAAAAGAAAATGTAGGCATAAGTAACGATAAAGGGGGCGAGAAACCCCCTCACCGAAAGACTAAGGTTTCCTCAGCCATGCTAATCAGCTGAGGGTTAGTCGGGACCTAACGCGAACCCGAAAGGGGTAGTGGATGGACAATGGGTTAATATTCCCATACTTGCTCACACTAAAAAGGGGACGGTTCGATGTAGCTATTGAAGACGGACGGAAGTGTC
>NZ_JBBCQL010000248.1:0-6349 GCF_037149975.1 Chryseobacterium sp. VD8
GATTTCATCAGTTCCGAATATATTTATTTCAATCATGACAAATACATTCAGAAAGAAGTGGATGTTTATTTTCTTTAATTAACGAATATCAGGCAATAATCAATAAAATTTACATTGATTTTAAAGAAGAGCTTATCGAATATCGGAAAAGACTGGAAAAAGTACATTAATCCGCTCCGGGATAATCAAATGTTTTAACTGGATGTTTGGTTCCGTCGATATTAATGTTTAAAGCAACATACAGGAAATGAAAATTCTGGTTTGAGGAAGCATTGAATTCTCTCTGCCAAAGATATCCTGCAGCAACTCCCACACTATTATCGATCTGATAACCACCGCCAACATACACTCTGTTTCTTGCGAAAGTAGGTTTCGCAGGACTCACAAAGAAAACCTCATCGTATGCATTGGCAAAAACAGTTCCTTTCTTTACTTCTTTTGCATTAAGAGGAACACTCACATTCAGACGGTAACGGTAACGCATTCTTTCGGAATTTTTGTCAGACTGAGGTTCGTGAAACCATGATTTTTCTGCACGGAATCTGTTTTCGAATTTTACAATCCCTTTTTTAACATCGATTACGTCCTGTAACCACACACGGAACTCTTCTTTGTTGATAGAATGGTCTTTATAAGTTGCATATCTTCCCATTCCGATAAAAGGCTTATGATTTTTGGTAAGATTATACCCCAATCCTCCTTTTATTTCGTAGTAATCGGGGTATGTAAATTCTTGAATTCCTCTTGACTGACCTTCCAGATAAAGAAAAAATTTAGGATGAAATTTGTAAGTGATGGTGACTGCATTGAAGCTGGAAATATGTTCCTGTGCTTTAAGAAATGTAACACCTAAAAGTAAACTCAAACTCACAAACAGTTTCATCTAGTAAAATTTTTGCAAATGTAAATGAATTAACAATTTCGTAATATTAACTTTCATTCATCATTAATTAACATTTAATTAATATTAATATTGTAAGAAAAACCAATGTGGAACCATCTTTGCGGCATTTGTACACCGAAAGTTTCTGTATATGAAGTATTTGTTAAATTATTAATTAAAACATACACGGAAAAATCTTTTTTGGCAAAACTCAGTTTTTCATCAAGAAGATTATAGCTTCCATTGTTCAGTCTTTCATTATAACGGTAAACCAATTCATTGGTAAAGTTTTTCAGGAATTTTGTTTCCAGTTTTGCAATAAACTGATGTTTTAAATTATCCAGAACATATCTTGCCACAAAATTACCAGACTGATTCGCTTTGTTATCCAGATACGTGTAACCGACTGTATATTTCAGCCATTCATTTAATCTGTGATTCAATTCCGCTTCAATTCCTTTTAAGGTAGTATCTCCTATGTTCTGTGCATACCATACTGCATCATTCGGCTTAATTTTAGTCCAGTCGATTGCATTTCCGGAATCCCGAAGGAATCCGCTCACTTTTGCCAGAATATTTTTTGTCTGATACTGATATCCCAATTCTGCGTAAACCGCACTTTCAGGTTTCAGATTCGGATTTCCAACCTCTGTTTTGCTTACATAATACAAATCTGTGAAAGTAGGAACTCTGTGAACTTTTGCAATATTCCCGTAAATTTTATTGTTTGGGTTAAAGCTAAATCCTACATCCAAACCGGGATAAAAAAAGTTTCCTTCTTTGGAATAATTTGCCCAGGAAATTCCGGGACTGATGTTTAATTTTTTGTCGAGTAAAGAAAAATGATGTTCAAAGAAAACCTGCGATACAAAACGGTTCCTTTCTCCCAGATTGTTGCTTACCAGAAATTCTTTCCTTAATTCTACCCCTATTCCTGTTGTTCCCAATCCCCATTCGTAAGTAGAATTTACTTCTCCTCCTACATTATTTCCGATGTGCATATTACGGTAAATTTCAGGTTTCTGCCTGTTGAAAAGATACATATCCTGCCCTCTTCTCCAGTACACATTTGAGCTGAGTTTTAACTTTCCGAATCTTTGTTGATGGGCTAAACTTACAATTGAAGCCTGCGTTTCTTCATACTGTTCCGTAGCCGCTTTTGATGCATAAAAACCATTTGCTCCGAATTTCTTCTCAGAAAAACCAGCCTGAAGTCTGATATCACCTTCTTTTATATTCAGTTTACTTTGATAAAATACATTTCTGATCTCATAATCTGTATTGTACATATAGCCTTCTGAACCTGCAGAATTAGCCTGTAAAGAATTGGAAAATTTTTCATTTCCAAGCTGTGCGTTCAGACCAAAACCGTAAGTTTTATAATCTCCTCCTTCTGCGCTTATCTTTACTCTTTTTCCCGGATTTGTTTTTGTAATCACATTAATTACTCCGGCATAGGCATTCTGCCCGAATCGTCTTGCTGCAGGACCTTTGATTACTTCAATTCTTTCGACATCATCAAGATCAACAGGAAGATTCATGGAGTTATGTCCGGTCTGCGAATCATTCATTCTGATTCCGTTAAGAAGCAGCAGAACCTGTTCAAAAGAGCTTCCTCTAAAGCCGATATCACTCTGCACACCATTGGCTCCTCTCCTTCTGATATCCATTCCCGGAACCTGCTGAAGAATTTCATCGATGCTTTTTGCAGGAGAATTAATGATATCTTCTCTTGTAATGATCGTGATATTCTGGTTGGCTGTTTTGTAAGGTGTTGAAATAAGTTTTCCCTGAACCTCAATGGTCTCAATATCGGTTGATTTTTCCTGTGCATGCATAAAGCAGAATGTTCCTACAAGAAAAACAGGAAGTATTTTTTTAATCATAATCAGTTTTATTCTCAGTTAGTTTCGTGAACGCAAAAGTACTGGAGATCATGAAGAATGACAAATGATAGTTGTCATAAAAAAAGATGCGACAGTAATATCGCATCCTGGGAAGTAATTTCGTTATCTTTTTCTCATTAAATGTGTAATAAGATCTCTGAATAATTTTCTCATTTCTATATTACATATTTATGACTGCAATTTTAACAAATTTTAAAATAAAAAGCAATACCACAAACTTAAAAAAACTTATCTTTCAGAAATATAATCTCTTATTTTTTATTTTTGAAAATATTTTTTATCGTATTATCAAAGTCTGATACTAAAGATACGTCTTCAGCTTTTATAAACTGTAACTTTTTAACAAGGATAATACGGCTGACATCAATTTTCAAATCGGGATGATTCTTTTTAATATCCGCTACATCAAAGTATTCTTCCTCCTTAAAAAAAATACTTTTTATTTTTTTTTGTTTTAATAGTTCAGGTAACATATTTCAAGTGTTAAAATAGTCATTATTTATGTTTTTGTGAAAGAAAACTTATCTTTTATCAGCATTTTTTACATCTAAAAAAAGAAACCAATCCCCATCAGAACATATATAAATCACAAATTTATGATTTAAATATAAGACTTAATATGGCATTCCGTAAAATTACCCGAAAACAATGATTCGTATACAAAATAATTAATAATAATTGTTTTTTTATTTAATAAGATCTTCGTATTTGGTTCTAACCGTGCATTTTTTGAGCAGATATGTAAATTACTCGTTGCTGGATATATATCTCAAGTTGAACTTGTAAATAAATTCATTTACATATTTTTGAAGATGCTTCTTAGATACAAAGTTATAAATTCCAGAGACAGAATTTTTAAGAATTTTCCAGCATCCTTCAATCGTATTGGTATGTATAGATTTATCTTCAGAATTTACATACTCTTTTTTGGAATGATCAACGACCAAATGAAAATAAGATGTACCCAATCCTTTATATCCGCACCATTCATCACTTATTAAGCGGGTATTTTCGGAAATTACATATTGATAGATAAAAGGCTGAATACTGGCTTTTTTGGTGTCGTTTACAACGTATGCATTCATTTTACCACCTCTCTGCAGCATTCCTACAACAGGAACTTTATCCGGAAAATCACGGCTTTTAGAATATTCTACTTTTTTATGACGGTGCCTGTTTCTGTTCTTGCCGCCAATAAATGTTTCGTCACATTCCACATCTCCTGCAAGTTCATTATTGTTTTCAATGCCGAAACATTCACGTATACGGTGCGACAGAAACCATGCTGTTTTCTGCGTTACTCCGATATCCTTTGCAAGCTGAACAGAACTGATTCCCTTTTTTCCGGATGTAAGGAGCCATATCGCCAAAAACCATTTCTGCAGGCTGATTTTAGTATTCTCAAACATGGAACCGGTTTTAACGTTAAAATATTTTCCGGTGTTCCTGCATTTGTAGCGATTTTTACTGCATTTATACACTTTAGAAGCAGAGTCGAACGGACTTTCAACAATTCCGCCCCATCTCATTTGTTCAAGATACTCAATGCAGACCTGCTCGGAAGAGAAAGTCTGTATTAACTCCAGTATAGAATTGAAATTTGTGTTAATCATGGTATTGCAATATTAGCAATTATTTAAACGAACAGTTTTCTAGCATATTATTAAATTTTAGTTAAAGTTTCTATATTTTTCTAAAAACAGGCAGCTTACTCCTGAAAATAGCTGAGCATACATTCAAATACAAAAGGCTGTGGTGTAGGATTGTACATACTTACCTTTCTTCATTTGTTTTTCAAAGCAGTGAGAATTAAAATTAATTAAGAATTATAATACTCTTCAGAATATATAATATTAAAATTCACACTGTGTAGAATTGTAAATAGTCACCATAGAGTACATTCAATCCGATTAAAAATTCGTAATTTTGTTAGTCTTAATTTTACTATGGCTCATACAACAGATATAGATATTAAAAAACAGATTTTCGTTAAGAATGCATACCTTAACAATCTGAAACACATAGATGTTCTTATCCCGAAAAATAAACTGATCGTTATTACAGGAGTTTCCGGAAGCGGAAAATCTTCGCTGGCTTTTGATACGATTTATGCGGAAGGACAGAGAAGATATGTAGAGAGTTTAAGCTCTTATGCACGTCAGTTTTTAGGAAAACTCGAGAAACCTAAAGTTGACGATATTAAAGGATTGGCTCCTTCTATTGCTATCCAGCAAAAAGTAATTTCTTCCAATCCCCGATCTACGGTAGGAACTTCTACGGAGATTTATGATTATATGAAGCTTCTTTTCGCGAGAATCGGGAAGACGTATTCGCCGGTTTCGGGTGAAGAAGTGAAAAAGGATTCAGTTTCTGATGTGGTGGATTTCATTAAATCTTCTAAAAAAGAGACTTCGTTTCTATTAACGGCTCCTTACGATTACGATGCTACAAATTTTGGAGAAAATTTAAATGTTCTGAAATTAGCAGGTTTTACAAGACTTGAAATTAATGGGAATGTTGCAGGAATCGAAGATCTGGAAAGTTTTGGCTTTACCCCAGAAAAGGGAATGGAAATTAATCTTGTGATTGACCGTTTTACTTATGAAGAAGATGAAAGCTTTTTACAGCGTTTGGCAGACTCTATTCAGATGGCTTTTTACGAAGGTCGGGGATATTGTTCGTTAAAAAATGTAGATACCGGAAAAGTAAAAGAATTTTCAAACAAATTTGAACTGGACGGAATCGAGTTTTTAGAACCAAATGTTCATTTTTTCAGTTTTAATAATCCTTACGGAGCCTGTCCCACTTGTGAAGGATACGGAAAAGTGATCGGAATTGATGAAGATTTAGTCATTCCCAACAAAACATTATCCGTTTTTGAAGATGCGGTTGCTTCATGGAAAGGCGAAAGCATGAGCGAATGGAAAAAGGATTTCATTAAAAAAGCAAAAGATTTCCCGATTCATAAGCCATATCATCAATTAACCAAAGAACAGAAAAAATACCTTTGGAAAGGAGACGGAAAAAGCACGTTCCCATCGATTGACAATTTCTTCAAAATGCTTGAGGAAAACCTCTATAAAATTCAGTATCGTGTAATGCTTTCCCGTTATCGCGGAAAAACACTCTGCCCGACTTGTGAAGGTTTGCGACTTCGTGAGGAAACAAGCTGGGTAAAAATCGACGGACATAACATCCAATCAATGATTGAACTTCCTCTGGATGAACTTTTTCCTTTAATTAAAAGCTTAAAATTATCTGATCACGATCAGGAAGTTGCCAAAAGATTATTGTACGAAATTACAACCCGACTGGAGTTTTTGCTGAAAGTAGGTTTAGGATATTTAACCTTAAACAGAACATCCAACACACTTTCCGGCGGAGAAAGTCAGAGAATAAATCTAGCAACAAGTCTGGGAAGTTCTTTGGTGGGTTCTATTTATATTCTGGATGAACCTTCCATCGGACTGCATTCAAGAGATACGGAAAACCTGATTGAAGTTTTGCAGAATCTCCGTGATCTTGGCAACACCGTAATTGTTGTGGAACATGATGAAGA
>NZ_JBBCQL010000249.1:0-6292 GCF_037149975.1 Chryseobacterium sp. VD8
ACGTCTAACAGTTCCAGCAATTTTGCTTCGATGTCTGTCGGAAGTTCCGCAGGAATCCATTTATCGATAAGATTTACCCCGTCTTTTCGCCAGTCTATTTTTGCCGCTTCCGACTGTTGGGAATCGATTTCAAAAGCGTACACTTCTCTTCCTACAATGGTAATGCGGAGCTCTTTTTTCTTTTCAATTTTTTTCTGAAACTGCATCGGACAGTACAAAAGCGTATCCAGTTCCTCCAGTTTATCTTCCTTTACCACATTGGTGAATACCACACTTTCAACACCGTCTTCATAAATAGCAAATCCGGTCTGCATTTTAGCAACCACATTTTTATGTTTTACAATGAACTGTTTCGCCTCTTCCGGATTGTTCGTAAGGCAGGATTCCGGAATCCTGAGTCCAATTTTATGAGCTATTTTCAATTGTTCTTCCTTGCTGTCTACTCTTCTGTAAACACTTGGTTTCCCTAATGCATAGACATCAATAGACTCTAAAAACCCAAATAGTGTCGTTCTGATCTCTCCCATCGCTGCACCGTAAAATTTAGAATCCAGCTCTTCTTTCAGACCAGATCCAATATTGTAGGCTCTTCTGTACCAGACTGCGGAAATATCGTCCAAACGATGTTTTTTTTCAGGAGTTTCTAAAATACTGATCCATTTTCCGTCTTCAAAACGGGTGGATAATTTATTTTGTAAAGGGTATAAATCGACATCGAAACGGATGACTTCACAATGGTTTTCAGCAATATATTCTGTTACTTTTTCTATGGAAAAATTATCTCCTGTATGAGTAATTATTAAAATTTTATTCATTGGTTTTAATTCTTTTTATAAGGTTATCGGCAATTCTTTCCGCAATTGGGAAATTAAGTTCTTTCTGGAGCATTCCCCATTCTCCCTGCGGATTTACTTCCAGGAAATAGTAGTTTCCGTCTTTGCTTTTTATCATGTCGATTGCTCCGATGTACAATCCCATGTCTTTCATCATTGAGGTGAGACCGGTTTTAATATGTTCCGGTAAATGGTATTCCGACCAAAAATAATTCTTATTAGCTATTCTCCAGTCGGCATTTTCGCTGTTATTGATTTTTCCGGTAAAAAATTCTCCGTCAAGATACAGTATTCTAAGTTCATATTCTTTTTCAATGTAGGGTTGAAAAATCATGGGACAGTATTCTATATCGTCTATATTTTCGAGAGAATTTTCATCAATAATATTGGTAGAGAGGAAATTTTCCGCGTTCATCGACTTGGAAAGCGCACCATGAAGTTTTGCCACCATTTTTCCATTACATTTCTGATGGAAAAACTCGGTTATTTGTTCTGAATCGTTTGAAAAAATAGTTTCGGGAATAGTAAGGTTGTTTTTTTTGGCAATCTTTAGTTGATGCATTTTATTACCGTCAATCTTATTTTCATTTTCAAACGGATTGATCCAAGGAATGTCTTCCAGTAAAGTGAAAAGATTGTTTCGGAGGGCAGCATATTCTTTCAGGAAAATTTTTGTGTAGTTTTCATCCAGTTCATCAGGAACAGTGATGCCCCACGATTTTCTGTGCCATACTGCTTTAATTTCGTTTGAATTTACGGTATTTCCGGATTCATCAGTTAATTCAAAATTGTTTTCGTTGATGCTGACTTTCTGGTAATGACTGATTTTATCTGAATTCAGCCTGAAATAAGGAATATTTTTAGATTTTAAATATTCAAAAAAGATATCAATATTGTAAAAGTCCTGAGAATGCGTTATACAAAGAATCATCTGCCGGTTTTTATTAAAAAAGGAAACTTAGAGTGTAAGTTTCCTTTAATATGATTTTTTTAATGCGATCTGAAAATAAAAATCCATTAAACAGATGGAGAATCATCATCTCCGTCGGAAGGATATTTCATAGTCTGCGCCATATCATAGATTGGCTTTGTAACTGTATCTACAGCGGGTTTTGTAATGCTGTCCTGCGATGCAATAGTTACATCTCCGCCTCCTTTAATTTTTTCAGGATCCTGTAATTGTTTCTCTAAAAATGAAGCGAAGAAAGGCTTCTTTTTTGAATCTTTGTTTTTCATAGTTGTTTATTTTGGGTATTTTTTATGACTATTCAATTCCCGGAGGATTACCTGGATTAAATCCTCCCTCGTCACTGTCTGAAGGATATTTCAGTGTCACAGGAGTGTCTGTAATCGGTGTTGTGGTTACAGGTCCGTCCAGCGTTTTTAAGGTAAAAACAGAATCTTTTGCGGGTAACGTAACAGAATCATCCATTAATCCTGTTATTATTCCGCCGCCGCCCTGAACTTCTTCAGGATTCTGAATCTGCTTCTCTAAAAACGAAGCAAAAAACGGTTTTTTCTTATCGCTTCTTTTCATAATGTCTGTGATTAGAGTTTATACAGTTAAATCATTTTTTAGATTTCTGTACCCCCTTCATCACTGTCTGAAGGATACTTCATGGTAACATTATCATTGGAAGGTTTTGTAACGCTGTCCTGAAGTGCCGTTGTAACATTATCTCTCAATGGAGCTGTCGCAACAGTTTCAGATCCTCCTTTGATTTTTTCCGGTTCTGCGATCTGTTTTTCTAAAAATGATGCAAAAAACGGCTTTTTGTTTTTCTTATTTTCCATGATATTAATATTTAGTGATTTAGCTTCGACTAAAATATTAAAAAATATCACACAAAGTAGAATAAATTTATAATTTAAGAAAATTTTAACAAATAACCCTCAATAAACGCATTATGTTACACAATATTCAAAAATTCTTTTACAATTTTAGCAAAATCTACAGGATTTTCAGCCTGAACCCAATGTCCTGCATTTTTAACTGTTGAAAACTGAGCTTTGGGAAACTGCTGTTTAATAGCAAACTCATCCTGAGGAAGAATATAATTGGATTTTTCGCCTGCAATAAACAATGTCTCTCCTTCGAAAACACCGAATTTTATCGCATTGGAAACAAACTGATTATACTTTTCAGAAAGGGTTTTCAGGTTAAATCTCCAGTTCAGTTTTTTATTATCATCCCAATACAGATTTTTTGTAAGGAATTGTATTGTTGATTTTTCAGGAATATACTGGCTTAAAACGGTTTCCACATCATTTCTGGAATTTACCGTATTAAAATCCACGGTTTCCAAAGCTTTAATAATCCCCTGATGATGCGGAGGATATGCTTTCGGAGAAATATCCACAACAATAAGCTTTTCCACTTTTTCAGGATATTTAATAGCAAACTGCATGACTGCTTTTCCGCCTAAAGAATGTCCCAGAATATGAGCTTTCTGTATCCCGTAATGCTCCATATAGCGAAGAATATCATCCGCTAAATCGTCGTGAGACATCTCATCCGAATGAAAACTTCTTCCGTGGTTGCGGAGATCAATAAGGTGAGTCGGCAAAAACTCTCCGAAATCTTTCCCGAAAGTTCCCCAGTTATCGAGCATTCCAAATAAACCGTGAAATACCAAAAGCGGTGTAGACGAAACATTTTCGCCAAATATTTTTGAATTTAAAATTTCCATACGTTTTGTTTTTAGGATAGAAGTGGGTTCTGGAAGCAGGAAGTTTAGACAATACTTATCAAACCTTTGGCATTACACATCCAGCTTCCAGCCTTTTTACCATTTTGCCAGTCTCTTCAGATAAGCCTGAACTGTATTTTCCATTCCCATATATAATGCTTCTGAAATCAAGGCATGACCGATGGAAACTTCGAGCAAATTCGGGATGGTATCTGCAAAATATTTTAAATTTTCTAAACTTAAATCATGTCCGGCATTAATTCCCAATCCAAAATCTGTAGCAACAACCGCCGTATCATAATAAGGTTTTATGGCAGATTCTTTATTTTGGGTATAATTTTTAGCGTAAGCTTCGGTGTAGAGTTCAATTCTGTCGGTTCCTGTTTTAGCAGCATATTCTACCAGTTCGGGAGTCGGATCTAAGAAAATTGAAGTACGGATTTCTGCATTTTTAAATTCTGCGATAATTTCCGTAAGAAAATCCAGATGTTTTTTCGTGTCCCAACCCGCATTTGAAGTAATGGCATCATCTGCATCGGGAACCAACGTTACCTGTTCCGGTTTTACCTCAAGAACCATATCGATAAAAGAACGGTGAGGATTTCCTTCGATATTGAATTCTGTGGTTACCAGAGGTTTCAGATCATAAACATCTTTTCTTGTGATGTGTCTTTCATCGGGTCTTGGATGGATGGTAATACCCTGTCCTCCAAACTCCTGAATTTTTACGGCTGCTTCCGTTACACTGGGTGCTTCTCCTCCTCTTGCATTTCTCAGCGTCGCAATTTTATTAATGTTTACACTTAGTTTTGTCATACTGCAAAAATAAAAAAACCCAACTTAAAAGTGGGTTTATTATTTCATGAAATTTTACATTCAAATAATAAGCTTTCATTACACCTTCACACTGATCTGCATCACCTGAAGATCAAATTCCTTTGAAGCTACGAGTAAATGATCGAAAATATCCGCCTGAATCTGTTCAAAATGTTCCCAGCGCGAATCGTTGGCGAAACAGTAAATTTCCAGAGGCAGACCTTGTGGAGTAATATCAAGCTGACGAACCATCATGGCTCCTTCCTGATTGACATCGGGATCATTCTCAAGGTATTTTTCTGCATAATATCTGAAAACACCAATGTTCGTAAGCTGTCTTCCGTTCACTATTTTATCACTGTGCTTTAAAGTCTCTTTTTCTTTTTTCAGTTCAATGCTTTTTCCTTCAAGATATTCCGAGATCAGATTAATATCTTTCAACCTTTCAATATCTTCTTCCGTTAAAAATTTAAAGGAATTGATATTAAAGTAGATTGATTTTTTAATTCTTCTGGTGTTGGATTCAGACATCACCTGAAGATTTTTAATCTCAGTTGTCAACAGGTCATACGTCGGAATCGAAGAAATTGTTTTATCGAAATTCATGATCTTTGTCGTTAAAAGACTGATGTCTGAGATATTTCCTTCGATACTGTATTTGGGAATACTGATCCAGTCCCCTACTTTAAGACTTTTAGAAGTTGAAACATGGATTCCGGTTACAAATCCAAGAATGGTATCGCGGAAAACCAGTACCAGAACAGCAGTAATTGCCCCTAAACTTCCAACAATGGTAGCTCCTTTAATCCCAAAAATCACACAGATTCCTACAATGGAGAAAATGAAAATTCCTAAGATTTTCATTGTTTCAGAGATCGCATTCAAAGCCATGATTTTGTAATAATCCTGTTTAATGGCGAAATAGTTTCTGAAAGCAGTAAGACCACGATAGAGCATTCCGGCAAGAATTAATACAAGTCCTAAATTAATGGAACGTATAATAAAAATGTTGGTTCTGGGAATTGCTTTTGGCGGAAATATAGAAGTCTGAATCCCCAGTACAATTGCCAAAGCAAAAAGATGAGCTACGGAATTTGTTATTCTTGACTGATAAATTGATTTTATCACCGGATATTTTTCTTCATTATGAAAAAAACGGAAGATAAGATTAATCACAGGTTTTACAAGAAAGTCTACCAGCAAAAATAAAATAACAAGTATAGCAAGTTTTGTAAAGGCATGAAAAATCCAATCCAGACCCGCCGGAGAAATTTTGGTAATGTATAAATAAAGCTGTTCGCTTAAATCCTGTATGAAATTTTTGGTTTCCTGTAACTGATCATTCATTCTAACAAATTTAGTAAAAAATTAAACCCTTCCAACACCGATTAAATAAGAATTTTTCACAAAACAATCAAAAATTATTTATCAATTATTTAAAATTATTTTAAAAATGAAACATATTTAATAATAAAATCATTAATTTAGTCTTTTAATTAAAAACTGTAATTTATGAAAAAATTTAACCTCTTCTTTATTTTTATCATTCTTTTTTCTCTGGGTTCCTGTCACTCAGATTCTTCTTCTCCCACAGAAGCAACGGCAGACAATACGGTAAAAACCGGAAAGGTAACCGGTAAAGTAATGTCTCAAAACGGCGCAAAAGCCATTGGTGGTGCCTCTGTTTTTACTTTCGATGATAAATATAAGATTTACTACACAACTTCCGATGCGGATGGTAATTTTACACTGGACGCTCCGGTCGGCAATCACACCATTCACATTCAGACAGGGAATGGAAGCAATTTCCGTACAGAAGTTGCTGCGACTGTAAAAAATAACGAAACTTTAACGCTTGATCTTTCCCAGACCAAACTGAATCAGGTGGCTAAAATTGCTTATGTAAAAGGCTCGTATGATAAAATTGAAGATATTGTTCTTTCTTTAGGATAT
>NZ_JBBCQL010000250.1:0-6261 GCF_037149975.1 Chryseobacterium sp. VD8
ATCCGCAACCACCACCCACTTTTCCGGCATTGGCTCCTGAAGAACCTTCTCTGTAAGACTGAAAGCTCAGTTCGGTCTTTTCGATTGTTCGGTTTCCAAGCACCATTTCGGCATCGTTGAGTTTATTTTTTTCGTATTCTTTTACGGTGGTACAGGAGTTCAGCAAAGGAATTGTCAATATCGAAAGAACTGCAACTGTTCTGTAATTTAAACCGTTGAATCTTCGCAGCCCGGCTTGAACGGAGCTCTTTTTGTGAGGAACGAACAAAAAAGCGGGAGTGGAAGACGGTGAAAGCTGCCCAAATAAATTTTGAACAACATTTCTGGTATTTTTAATTATATTTTTCATTTTAAGTTAATGTTTTGAGATGAATAAATTCTGTCCTCATCGTCGATGATAATGCACTCCAGATGATTGATCTGGTTGATCATACTGAGCGCGGCATCGATTCCCATAATACTGACGGGAGTTGCCATTGCGTCGGCAATTTCTGCGTTGGGACAAAATACGGTAACACTTTTTACGCCCGAAACCGGCATTCCTGTTTTCGGATTGATGGTATGAGAATATTTTTTACCATTGATGACTACGAATTTCTCGTAATTTCCTGAAGTTGCGACCGCCATATCCGTAATATTCATATAAGAAAAACGCTGTTTTGCATTGTCGGGATCGGCAATTCCTACAGTCCAGGGTTTTCCGTCCGCCTGATTTCCCCAAGTTGTTAAATCGCCTGAAGCATTTACAATTCCGGATTTTACGCCTCTTTCCATGAGAATTCTTTTTGCCATTTCTGCGGCATATCCTTTTCCGATTCCTCCAAAACCGATGCGCATTCCTTTTTCTCTGAGAAAAACCGTCTGATTGTCGCCATCGAGAATAATATTCTGATAATTAACGAGTTTAAGATGATCTTTTATTTTTTCGGGATTAGGAAGCTCTTTCATTTCACGGTCGAAATTCCAGAAACTTTTATCGATTCCGCCGTAAGAAATATCGAAGTAGCCGTCTGTAATTCTGCTGATTCTCAAACTTCTTTCAATGAGATCAAAAATCTCGCGGTCTACTTGTACAGGTTTTATTCCTGCATTTTGATTAATGAGATTAGTCTGACTCTCATCGCTGAAGGTTGTCAGCAGTTTTTCGATTCTCCGGATTTCATCAATAGCGGCGTCAATATGATCGTAAGCGGATTTTTCATCATTACTTACAACGGTAATTTCAAAAGCGTTCCCCATCAGTTTCTGAGGTCTTTTGAATTCTCTAAGCATCTCTTTTTCTGTTATTTTTGTTTTTCTTTGATTTCCCTGATTTCTTTACTGAAAGCCAGTGCATTTTCTGAAGGCAGTCCTTCCCAGCTTTTCAGAATTTTCCCTTCTGAATTTAATAAAAGCGTATACGGAAACAAGCCTTTTTTATTATATGCATCGGCAAGAGAAGCGTTTTCTTTTTTCAGATCGGCAGAAAGCTGATTTTTCTTATTTCGCGGGAAATCTGCGTTGATGTACACAATCACTTTATCAGATTCCAGTTTTTTGAAATCTTCTGTTTCAATGATATTTTTATGAAGCTTGATACACGGAATACACCAGTCTGAACCGGAAAAGTTTAGCAGAATGAGTTCTTTGTTTTCTGCAGCCGTTTTTTTTGCGCTTTCCAATCTGTTTTGTGCGTGGAAACCAAAGGAAAATACAACCATAAGAATGGCTGATACTATTGTTTTCATTATTTTAAATTTTATAATGATTTTGATAATAAATGATGGATTTTGATTAAATGAAATCAAAAAATGGTAAATGAATTAAGCAATCGGTTTTGGTGGTTCCCAGACAGATCCCGCGAATCCTTTGTAGCAGAAATCTTCATCCTTTGAAGGAATTTTATGCGATTTCAGTGATCTGAAATTTTCCGTTTTTGTTTCAAAATAAAAGCCCGGATTGATGGTGAAAACCAAAGTAAGCGGTGCAGAATGAATTACAAACGGCAGTTTTCTGTCTTTACCGTAATCTCCGTCTTTTGCAGGATGATCGTAATGTGCTCTGAAAAACGCAATCAGCGGCATTTCCGGATTAAGCTGTTTGTGCTCCCAGTAATGTTCCACCAAAGTAGGAATCTTCAAAAGCTGATACAGCTCGGTTGTAGAAACCAAGAACAGGGATAGTAACAATATGGAAACCAACTTTTTCACCTAATCAAAGGTATAAAATCTTCTGTTAAGAATGATTTTAAATTAATCCTGATTATAACGCTAAAATGTTCAATAAATTGTTCAGCTTTAGTTTATTGTTTAAATTATAAACTTGTGTAAATTAATTCTGAAATTCTTTCAGACAGACTTTACATATTTAACTGACGAATAATAATATCAAATTACTTTAAATTTAATATTTATTCTTCTTCCTCCGTATTTTTAAGTTTCATCAAAAGCGTATAGGCATTTTTGGTCACGATCTTTTTATTCTTAAAATCATCAAAATTGAGGATCTGGATAAATCCGTTTTCCGTTTCGCCTAAAGTCACCGGAGTCAATCGGTACGTCTGTTTTTTAACCTCAACAAACACAAAGTCTTTGCCTTCAAAATTCACGATGCTTTCTTCCGGAACCGAATTGGAAAAGGAGGTGCTGGTTTCAATTTCGGCATTCATGTACATTCCCGGAACCAACGTGTGATCGTATTTATCGAAATGGCAGTGAACTTCCGCCAAACCGCCCTGACTGATATCTTTACTGATGAGAAGAATTTCCCCATAATATTTTTTGCCCGGATCTGCATTGGTATATGCTGCAAAACGCTGTCCTTTTTTCAGGTTTTCCAGATCTTTTTCGTACACTTTAAGATTCAGGTGGATGTCATCGGGATTGATGAGCTCAAAAAGCACATCCGAAGGATTTACATATTTCCCGATATTCACATTCACTTTGCTTACAAAACCATTGATTGAACTGTACACAGGAACGCTTTTCGTAATGCTTCCGGATTTTAAAGATTCCGGATTGATATTGATGAGTCTGAGCTGCTGCGCCAATGAATTCATTAAAATTCTCTGGCTGTTCATTTCAGACTGAGCGAGCTGCATGGCTTTATCACTGCTTGCCTGACTTTGGTTCAGTGTTTTCTGACGGTTGTAGTCCAGTTCTGCAAAATGTGCTTTGGATCTTGCCAGTAAATAATCCTGCTGAAGCTGAATAAACTGCGGATTTTCAATCACGGCAATCACCTGACCTCTGGAAACCGGCATTCCCGGAAGAAGATTGCTGGATTTCAGATAACCGCCAAGCGGAATGCTTACGGAAACCAGATTTTGAGGCGGAACATCGATCATACCGTTTAATTTCAGGGTTGAAGCGATATTCTGTAATGAAAGTGTGGTTGTTTCTATCGGCGCATTTCTCAACTGAGCATCGGTTAAAGTAACTACATTTTCGTCTTTCGGGAGGCTTTTTTCCTGCTTTGGAGCTTCTTCTTTTTTACATTGAATGAAGACAAAAAAGATGATTAATAGGGTATATATTGAAATTGATTTCATTTTTTTTACGGATTTAAAGTAAGGTATTCCAGTTCAATGGCGCTTTGATTAAGTTTCCAGACGGCATCGGTGTAATTGTTTTTAAGCTGTACTGCCTGATTCACGAGGATCACAAATTCAAGGTAATTGATTTCTCCGCCGATAAACTGTCTTTTCGCCGTTTCGGTAATGACATCTGCATTTTTAAGGTCGGAACTTTCATATTTTGAAACAATTTCCAGATTGGACTGATAGATTTCTCTGGCTTTTTTAAGCTGATTCTGAAGGTTAAATTCCGCGTTTTTCAGCTCACTTTCTGCAACAGACTGCGCAACTTTTGCGGCTTCAATTCTCGCTTTCTGACCTCCTGAAAATATCGGAAGCGAAACACCGACCTGCACCGAATGAAACTGAGGTGTTGCATTGTAGAGTTTATCATCCGGACCCAATCCTTTAAAACTGTTCAGATTATACGCCAATTGCAGACCGGGAAGCATTTTTGCTTTTTCCAGTGCGATTTGTTCTACGGAAATGTTTTTCTGCTGTTCCCAGATTTTGAGCAAAGGATGATCTGCCAGTTTTTCGTTTAAAGAATTGACAAAAGATTTTGAATCTTCGGGAATGAAATCTGTTTCCGTATTCAAAAGCCACTGAAACTGGATCTTTAAAACTGCTAATTCCTGCTGCAATTGTTTTAACTGAATTTCTATCGCCGATTTCTGGCTTGAAGCGGTTGTTTTTTCCAGAATATTGCTCTCCCCTGCTTTCAGTCTGAGGTTCGCTTTGTCGGAAAAGTCGGTGTACAGTTTCAGGATTTCATTCAGCAGCTTTTCTTTTTCCTTCCAGTACAGAATGTTGTAAAAGGTAAGACTGACTGCTTTTTTTAGTTCATATTCTTTCAGGGAAATATTCAGCAAAGATTTTTTCCATTCTTCGGTGTATACATTTTTCTGCTTTTTATACACTGTCGGAAAAGCAATATTCTGGGAAACGCCAAATTTCATATCGTTGTACGCACTGTTGATTTGTCCGTAATCGAACGTTATACCAGTCTGCGGAATATCATTAGCCGATTTTATCAAAGCTTTAGAATATTCCGATTTCAGCTTTTCGTTTTTAAGATTTCTGTTGTTTTCCAGTGCGGTATTGATCGAAGTCTTAAGATTAATTGGCGTTTGTGCCTTCAGTCCGAATCCTGCAAAGCTGAATAGCAAAATGAATACAGCCGTTATATTTTTGTGATTATTTTTCATATGTAGATATTTATTGTTTTTTAAAGGTCATATGTAATCGCGTTTTCTTCAAAGGCGTTTGCGTTTTCCAAATGATGGCGATTTCATTTTAAATCCTTTTTCAATGGTTACATAAAGAAGCGGCAGTACAAAAAGGGTAAGAAAGGTTGCAACGAGCAGACCTCCGATCACCACGGTTGCCAACGGACGCTGAACTTCTGCTCCGGCTCCGTTGCTGAGCGCCATCGGAATAAATCCTAAAGATGCTACGAAAGCAGTCATCAAAACCGGACGAAGTCTGGACTCCCCGCCATCAATTACAATTCTTACGATATTCCGGATTCCGCTTTTGTATAATCTGTTGAATTCTGAGATGAGAACGATTCCGTTGAGAACTGCCACTCCGAAAAGAGCGATGAATCCAACACCTGCACTGATGCTGAAAGGCATTCCTCTCAAAGCCAGAAGAAATACGCCGCCAATAATTGACAGTGGAATTGCAGTGTATATCAGCAGACTTTCTTTCATCGAGCCGAATGCTAAAAACAGCATCACGAAAATAAGCGCCAAAGCAACCGGAACGGCAATCATCAGACGCTGTTTTGCATTGTTCAGGTTTTCAAAAGAACCTCCGTAAGTCATATAATAACCTGTCGGAAGTTTTATCTCTTTGTTTACTTTAGTCTGAAGTTCTTCCACGATGCTCTGAACATCTCTTCCTTTGATGTTAAATCCAACGACAATTCTGCGTTGTGCATTTTCTCTCTGTATTTGGTTGGGACCGTTCTTTACTTCAACTTTTGCGAGTTGGGAAAGGGGAATCTGGTTTCCAAACGGAGTCGGAACTAGAAGATTTTTAATATCATTCAAATTTTTACGGACTTTAGAATCGAGACGAACGACCATATCGAAACGTTTTTCACCTTCGAAAACGAGACCTGTACTCTGCCCTGCGAATGCAGCATTCACAATCCGGTTGATATCTGAAATGGATAAATGATATTGTGCAATAACAGGACGGTTATATTCTATGGTTACCTGTGGCATTCCTGCAATCGGTTCGATGTAAAGATTTTGCGCTCCGTCTACAGTTTCAATAATTTTCCCAAGTTTTTGGGCATTTTGGGAAAGAACGTCCAGATCATCACCGAAAATCTTCACCACGACATCCTGTCTTGCTCCCGTCATCAGTTCATTGAAACGCATCTGCACCGGAAACTGAAAACTTACGGTTACTCCGGGAACATCCTGCAGTTCTTTGCTCATTTTATCTGCCAATTCAGGGAATGTAGAGGCAGAAGTCCATTCTTTTTTATCTTTCAGAATCACCATCAAATCGGCAGCATCCATCGGCATCGGATCCGTAGGAACTTCCCCGCTCCCGATTTTTGTCACGACTTTTTGTACTTCAGGAAATCTTGATTTCAGGATATGAGCAGCTTTTTGGGTACTTTCAATGGTTGTATTCAGATTACTTCCCGGCAAAACTCTGGTTTCTACGGCAAAATCTCCTTCTTCAAG
>NZ_JBBCQL010000251.1:0-6243 GCF_037149975.1 Chryseobacterium sp. VD8
GGAATTCCGGGAGATTTACTGGTAATTATCGAAGAGGAAGTTGATAAAGTAATCAAAAGAGAAGGCGATAATCTTCATCAGGAATTGTATATTTCATTTGCTGAAGCCGCTTTGGGAACGAAAAAAGAGGTACCAACAGTCGGCGGAAAAGTGAAAATTACGGTGGATGCAGGAACGCAATCCGGAAAAATTCTGAGATTAGCAGGAAAAGGTCTTCCAAGCATCGACAGTTACGGAAAAGGAGATATGTTTATCCACATCAATGTATGGACTCCGCAAAAGCTGACAAAAGATCAAAAAGATTTCTTCGAAAAACAGATGAACAGCGGAGAAATGGTTGCGGAACCATCCGGCAAGGAAAAAACTTTCTTCGATAAGGTGAAAGATCTTTTCAATTAACTATATTTATAGAGGCTTTCTTTGAAAAGTCTCTTTTTTGAATTTTAAACTACTTTAAATTAAAAACCTGTACATATTTGTACGTATTGTAAAAATTTCACATGAACTACAAGCTTCAACTCCATACACCAGAATCTACGGCGAATCTTATTTTCAATATGATTACTTTTGATGCATTCAAGATTAATATTGTTGAGAGATATTTCGGACCTGCTAAAAAATCATGCGAGGTTTTATTTAAAGTAAGAACGCTGGATGACAAAATCGTAGAAAGAAGAGACGGAAACATGAGGGTAAAGATCAAAAATGAAGATCTTGAAACTTACAGACAACTGCTTTCTGTTCTGAAATCGTATGAATATAAAAATCATCTGATCAACAGAAAAAACGCAGATCAGGATTATGTGCATTTTATTCTGAGACTCGTGATCATGAATTATGATCTGAACTAGGTAATTAAATTATCTTCGAAATAAAAAATTCGCGGCTTCGTAGAAGCCGCGAATTTTTACTATTATTGATCAATTTTCTATGCGCGTTTCACTAAAGAGAACAGTGCTTTTCCGATTGTGAAAACAGCCACGGCAAGCAATCCTCCTGCAAGTCCCAGAATCACTTCTTTAAGAACCGTAAGTATTTTATCTGAAGACCATGATGGTAAAATATGGTGAAAATATTCTATTCGGTGAGCAAAAATTCCTCCGGCAACCATAATCAGGGCAATCGTTCCGATTACTCCTAAAGCTTTTATAACTATTGGAAGTGCTTTTACTAGCAGATGTCCTAATTTCCCGATAACCCCTTTGTCGTTACTTTTTCTGATCAGTTTAAATCCTGCATCATCCATTCTTACAATTAAAGCTACAATTCCGTAAACACCTACTGTTGCAATAAAAGCCACCAATGAGGTTACCAGAATCTGGGTAATAAAAGGATGACTTTCCTCCAAAACCGTTCCTAAAGCAATAATAACAATTTCAATAGACAGAATAAAATCCGTGGTAATTGCTGATTTAATCTTTGCCTTTTCGGTTTCTTCAGAATTCAGATCTTCTTCTTCCGCCTCTTCTACCACTTCATGACCCTTTTTATCCCTGTGAAACAGAAATTCTATAATCTTTTCTACCCCTTCAAAAGCAAGATACAGACCTCCCAAAATCAAAACATAATTAATGGCAGGCGGATACAGCCAGTTTAGCAGAAAAACAATCGGAAGAATAATAAGTTTGTTGATGAAAGATCCTTTTGTGATCGCCCAAAGTACCGGAAGTTCTCGAGAAGAAAGGAAACCAGTCGCTTTTTCAGCATTTACAGCGAGATCATCCCCTAAGATTCCTGCCGTTTTCTGAGTTGCTATTTTACTTGTAACTGCTACATCATCCATTAATGCAGCAATATCATCCAAGATCGCAAAAAAACCAGATGCCATAAAATTTTAATGTTTTTTTAATGTTTGTTAAAGGGCAAAAATAATTATTTAATTCGGTTTTTCTTATGACTGACCGAGCTTTATTTAAACTTATTTATCGCGTAGTTAATTAAGATTAATTATTTTAAATCTGTATATCAAATTGTATTCCTCATAATTTGTATATTCGTAATAATCATCAAAAAACTATGAAAAAGTAATTATGTAAAATCTTTTTCAATTAAAATAATGATTCGTAAAGATTTTCATTCAATATTTTGTAAAATATGCAATAAAGAATATTCTCCTGAAGAAATTATTTACGAAACATGGTCTCGGGGAGAAAGTTTATTTGCTTCGGAAGGAAAAACTTTATTATGTGAAAACAACCATTTTCTTTTCGGATATATCGAATGGAATTCATAACAAAAAATAAAATTTCTGGTATTATTAATTTTAAAATTTTAATTTTCTGTACTTTTATTCTATGAAAAAGCTGATTCTTTGTTATCATTTCTTTGTTTTAGGGTTAATTGGCTTTATTTTGAGTTCATGCAATACGAGAAAATTTAAAGTCTGGGTGGGAACAAATAACGAACAGAAAATTTACAATCTGAAGTACGGGGAATATAAAAGGCAAAAAGCAGATATTTTTCTTCCTTCGGATTATCCTGAGAACTCCCCTGTTGTTTTATTAATCCATGGCGGAGCCTGGACTCTGGGCAAAAAAGAACACATGATCCAGATTCAGAAAATGCTTTTTAAAAATAATATTCCGACCATTAATATGAATTACCGACTGGTTTCAAAATCAAAAAAAATCACGTACCGCGAACAGCTTGAAGACATTGATTCGGTGATTGCGAAATTCAATGAACTGGCTCAGAAAGCAGAACTTCAGCCTAACAATTATATTCTTTTGGGAGAAAGTGCAGGAGGCCATCTTGCTTTACTCTACGGTTATCAGAATCCTGATAAAGTAAAAAAGATCATTTCCTTAAGCGGACCGACAGATTTTTATTCTCCGGAATACCTGAATTCATTTTACTCCAAATATTCTTCACCCACCATCCAAAAAGTGGTGGGAACAAAATTCACGCGTGGAAACTTGTCTGAAGAATTTAAAAAAGCCAGTCCGATTGCCCATATTTCGAATGTTCCTACCCTTCATTTTCAGGGAAATCAGGATTTTTTAGTCAGTCCGAAACAGGGAATTGCCTTAGATTCTGCTTTAACGGCTCAAAATATACCGCATAAATTTATTTTTATGGAAAATACAGGTCATGCGCCCAGATTTTTTAGTAAGAAAAAAAGAGACAGTATCATTTATCCCAATATTCTGGAGTGGATTAAAAATTAATCTGGTAAATAACTGAAGAACTGCTTTTGCAGTCTCCCCTTATCCTTCAAAGAAAAATCTATAATGATTCAGCAAAAAAATAACCCGCTCAGATAAGCGGGTTAAATATATTTAAAATGAATTCTTAGTTGTCTTCTTCATCAAAATTATGATTCTCATACTTGGAGAAGTCCTGTTTCTTTCCGAATAAAAATTTGATAATAACCGGAACCGTTGTTATCAGAACAATCACAATAATAATCAGTTCTAATTTTTTCTTAAGATCAATTCCGAACTGATCGATGAATAATTTATCCAGATAATGTCCTGCAAAAATCAATAAAAACGACCAAAGAACCGCCCCGATGATATTATCTCTTAAGAATGCCTTTTTATCCATTTTTACGATCCCTGCCACAATCGGGGTAAATGTTCTTACTACCGGTAAAAATCTCGCCATAATAATGGCCAAAGCTCCGTTTTTCTCGAAAAAATCGTGCGCCTGATAAAGGTATTTCTTTTTAAACAACCATGTATCTTCTTTTTTATATAAAGCAGAACCTGTCTTTCTCCCAAAATAGTAACCTATTTCATTCCCTATAATAGCTGCCAGAGAAACTGATGCCGCTAAGATAAATGTATCGAAAAAATCGCTCCCTGTAGAGCCAAAAGTCTCTCTGATGATATCAATTGAATAAATCCCCGAAACGAAAAGCAATGAATCGCCCGGTAAAAAAAATCCTACAAAAAGACCTGTTTCGGCGAAAATGATAAACAGAATGAGCCAAAATCCTCCAAGCTTGATATAAAACTCCGGATTTAATAAATCTTTCCAGCTATTGAAATCTTCCATACATTTTGATAAGTAACAAAAATAGGATTAATAAACGTCAATCGGAAATTAATTATAAGATTTTAACGAAATTTAAACATCGTGCTACAATTCCATATCATCATCTGAAACAGCCGTTCCATCCGCCATCAGGAAAGCTTTCAGGAACGGAGTGATGTTTCCGTTCATTACAGAATCCACATCCGAAGTTTCGAATCCGGAACGCACATCTTTTACCAGTTTATAAGGATGCATAACGTAGTTTCGGATCTGGCTTCCCCACTCGATCTTCATTTTATTGGCTTCGATCTCGTTACGGGCTTTCATACGCTCTTCCAGTTCCATTTCGTATAATCGCGAACGAAGCAACTGCATTGCTTTTTCCTTATTTTGAAGCTGGGAACGCGACTCTGAGTTTTCAATGATGATTCCTGTAGGTGCGTGACGAAGACGAACCGCCGTTTCTACCTTGTTTACGTTCTGACCTCCTGCTCCGGAAGATCTCATCGTTTCAAATGAAATATCGGCAGGATTGATGTTGATTTCAATGGTATCATCCACCAAAGGATACACATACACGGAAACGAAACTCGTATGACGCTTCGCATTGGAATCGAAAGGCGAAATTCTTACCAGACGGTGAACTCCGTTTTCTCCTCTTAAATAGCCGAATGCAAACTCTCCTTCAATTTCCAGTGTTACAGTCTTTACTCCGGCAACATCCCCTTCCTGAAAGTTCAGTTCACGGATTTTATACCCTTGTTTTTCCGCCCACATGGTATACATTCTCATCAGCATTGAAGCCCAGTCGCAGCTTTCTGTTCCTCCTGCTCCTGCAGTAATTTGTAAAACCGCAGAAAGTTCATCCCCTTCATTGGAAAGCATATTCTTGAATTCAAGATCTTCGATTTTTTCTACCAGTTGAGGGAAAGTTTCGTCCAGTTCTTTTTCAGAATCAGGATCTTCCTTCGCAAATTCCACTAAAACCTGTAGATCTTCAAACTGGGTATTGATTTCATCATACGCTTCTACCCACTTCTTTTTGGAACGAAGTTGCTTCAGAAATCCTTCAGCTTCTTTAGGATTGTCCCAAAACTCAGGAGCTGCCGTTTTTTCATCATCATTAGAAATTTCTATCTTCTTTTTATCGATCTGAAGATATTTATGTAAATCATCAATTCTTGACTGAATTTCTTTTATCTGGTCGCTGTTAATCACGATTGTTTATTTTTTGCAAAAATACGGATAAAATTATGAGTGCAAATTTTTGTCCCGCAGATTTCGCGAATTAGTATAGATTTCTGCTGAAATACATCTTCAGTTTATATGTTGATATTCTTAGTTAATTCAAAATTCAAACACATCAGTCACCTAAGATTTTAAATCTTTCTTATCATAGAGAAGAACACATTAGTTTCTGAAAATCTTTGATTTTCTTCTTCGTTGATTTTTTATTTTAAAGTAATAAAACTAATGTGACTAAAATTAAATCATTTCCGCTACGATCTCCCCGGTTTTCGGAGCCAGCGCAACGCCCATTCCTGAAAGACGGACTGCGCAAAACTGTCTTTCTGAAAGCTGTTTTACAATCGGTGTTTTTTCGGCTCCCATTGCCATAATTCCTGACCAGCGATGAGCGATTTCAAAATGCTGATTGGGTGAAATCACTTCTTTCAAAAAATTTTCAAGATGATTCTGCAAAAATTTGGTGGTTTCAAAAGATGTGGTTTCTTCTGTTTTAAAATCCTGATTTCTTCCGCCTCCGAGTAAAATCCGGTTTCCGAGATTTCTGAAATAATAAAAACCTTCATCATAATGGAATGTTCCCTTCAATTTCAGATGTTCAATCGGTTCCGTTAGAATAATCTGTCCTCGAGCCGGAATAATTTCTTCTTTTTCTAAAAATTTTGAAGCAAAAGCATTTGTACAGTGAATTAACTGATCTGCCTTCACAGAAAGATTTTTTGAAAGATGAACTTCAATTTGATCTGAATGTTCCGTGATATTTTCAACTTCGGTTCCAAAGAGAAATTCAATTTTTAATTCATGACATTTTTCCAGTAACTTCTGAAGCAGTTTACCGGAATGCAGACTTCCTTCACACGGATTTTCAATGAGATATTGAGATTTTTCCAAACCGAATTCCTGAATTTTATGCTGGCTTAAAAAATAGGTTTCTTCAACATTGGTAATGGATTTCAGCTTCTGATTTACTTCATCCAGTTTTTGTAAAGGTTCATCATCATTAAGAATCTCGAAACCGCC
>NZ_JBBCQL010000252.1:0-6242 GCF_037149975.1 Chryseobacterium sp. VD8
TATTACTTGTTAGCAATTGATAAAGGAGATAATGACGCTTTATTTAATTTGGCTAATTTATATTACGACCAAAAAAATTACCAAGAAGCCGAAAAATATTACTTGTTAGCAATTGATAAAGGAGATAATGACGCTTTATTTAATTTGGCTAATTTATATTACGACCAAAAAAATTACCAAGAAGCCGAAAAATATTACTTGTTAGCAATTGATAAAGGAGATATTAATGCTTTAAATAATTTGGCAAATGTATATAAAGATCAAAACAATTACCAAGAAGCCGAAAAATATTACTTGTTAGCAATTGATAAAGGAGATATTAATGCTTTAAATAATTTGGCAAATGTATATAAAGATCAAAACAATTACCAAGAAGCCGAAAAATATTTTTTGCTAGCAATTGAAAAAGGAAACTATAATGCTTTGTTTAATCTGGCTAATTTATATTACGACCAAAAAAATTATCAAGAAGCCGAAAAATATTACTTGTTAGCAATTGATAAAGGAGATAATGACGCTTTATTTAATTTGGCAAATGTATATAAAGACCAAAAAAATTACCAAGAAGCCGAAAAATATTATTTGTTAGCAATTGAAAAAGGAAACTATAATGCTTTGTTTAATCTGCCTAATTTATATTACGACCAAAAAAATTACCAAGAAGCCGAAAAATATTACTTGTTAGCAATTGATAAAGGAAATATTAAGTCTTTAAATAATTTGGCTAATCTATATGTAGATCAAAACAACTACCAAGAAGCCGAAAAATATTATTTGTTAGCAATTGAAAAAGGAATCAATAACGCTTTATTAAATCTGGCATCGCTATATTACAATCAAAACAAAAATAAAGAAAGAGTATTGGAATTATTGATACAAAACAATGAAAATCCTCAAAACTTAATTATTGCAGAAATCTGGAATGGCATTTTTAAAAATGTAGAAAAAAGAGTATTTTCTATTGTAAAAGATAATCTGGAAAATTTAGACGGCTTTTTAATCGATCTACTTATTCATCAACAAAAAAATCTGGTTCTTAAGCTTTTTAAAGATCCAGAAATAGGAAAAATACTACAGGAAAAATACGCAGTATTGTATTATGTTGTTTTACTTATTACCAATCCTAATGAAGAAAATTTAGAATTAAAAATACCTCCAGAAATAGAAAATACAATAACAGAAATCATGACTTTTATTAAAGAAAAAGAACAATTTTACGGCTATACAAAATAATGACCATCCAGGACCTTAAAAACAAAAACCTTATCCTTTTCGAAGCCATCTCCGGAAGCCGCTCTTTCGGACTCGCAACAGAAAATTCCGATACAGATATTCGCGGCGTATATTATTTACCGAAAGAAGACTTTTTCGGGTTAAATTATATTCCGCAGATTTCCAATGAAACCAACGACATTACCTATTACGAAATCGGGAGACTCATCGAACTGTTACAGAAAAACAATCCCAATATCCTCGAAATTATCGCCAGTCCGGAAGATTGTATTCAATATAAAAATCCGTTGATGGATTTGTTGAAACCTGAAGATTTTCTTTCCAAATTATGTAAAGATACATTTGCAGGATACGCCGTTTCCCAAATCAAAAAAGCAAAAGGACTCAACAAAAAGATTCTCAATCCAATGGATAAAGAAAAGAAATCCATTCTCGATTTCTGCTACATTTTGCAGGATAAGGGTTCCGTTCCATTGAAAAAATGGTTACGGGAATTCTCTTCCGCCGAAAATCAGAATGGTTTACAACAGGAAAAATGCGGCTTGGTAAGCATCGACAATACCAAAGGAATGTTTGCCCTGTTTTACGATCAGTCCGGCGATTTCAGATACAAAGGAATCATTCAGAATCTGGAAGCCAATCAGGTCTCTGTTTCCTCCGTTCCCAAAGGACAACATCCCCTTGCCTACCTTTTCTGCAACCTCGACGCCTATTCCACCTACTGCAAAGATTACCGCGAATACTGGAAGTGGGTTTCCGAACGCAATGAAGACCGTTACAACGTTAACCAGAACCACGGACAGAACTATGACAGCAAAAATATGATGCACACCATCCGTTTATTACAGTCGTGCGAACAGATATTTAAAAACAATTCCCTCAATATCCGTGTCGACAACCGGGAAGAATTGCTAGACATCAAAGCCGGAAACTGGTCTTACGAACAGGTCATGAAAAAAGCCGAAGACATTATTGCTTCCATTGAAAAATATCATGCAGCTTCTACTCTACCCGATGTTCCGGATCTGGAAAAAACCACAAAAATCTTAGTTCAGATCCGCGAGGAACTCTATAAAAACAAATAAAGCTTCATTTCTGAAGCTTTATTTTATGTATTGTCTGATATTTATTTTACCAATCTGATCTCCATAGCAGAAAAACCTTTCGGAGATTTTTCCTTTTCGAAAGAAACTTTATTTCCTTTCTTAATCTGGTCGATGCAGTTGTTGTTGTGGAAGAAAATATTTTCTTTAGTCTTATCTTCCGTAATGAAACCGTATCCTTTTTCGCTTAAAAAAGTTACAATTCCTGTTTTTACAGTTTCTTCAGCCTCAATAGGAGCTGCTCCCAACTGAATATTGTTGATATCAATTTCCTCTCTTTCAGCCTGATCCGGTGGCGTAGAAGTAAGTTGTCCGTTCGCATCTACATACATGAACATTTCGTTCAGGCTTTTCCCTTTATCATTGTTTTCCTTACGCTCTTCACGGCGCAATGCTTTTTCTTTTAGTTTTTGCTGTTTTTTCTTGAAATTTTCTTTTTTAGAGAAAGAATCTGCCATATATTTTATTGAATTTTTATTTTACAGTTATTTTAAGCTTCGGAAAAATCAGGGATCTTCCCCTTCTCAATGATTCTGTCCACCAAATTCCGAACCTGTTATTAAAGGGTTTCTGAGTACTTTTATTAATGTGAATGCCTATGAAAAGGCATAAATTGAAACGGAAGTAAATAAAATATTCTAAACGATCACAGAAAGTAAAGACAGAGATTTCTTTTAATAAGTTAACAAATATACGAAAAATAAGCATACCAAACAAATCTTTAGGATTTCAATTCATTGAATTTCAATTTATTTTAGAGATTGAATTTTAAATGAAGCCTAATGAAAAAGTAATCCGAAGATTCCGGCAAAAAATCACACAAAATAGTAATGGATTAATTCTGGAATATGTAAGAATTTCGTATAAGAAAATTTATAATCATGCCAGAAAAAAAACAGAGATCTTAAAAGCATTTGGGATTTCTTACTCTTTTCCATTATTGTCGGAATAGTAATCTGCTTTCTTATCGGCTTAAACACTTTAAATATGAAAGGAGGAATGATGACTTATCTAGAACTTACGGGAGCATGCATCTTTATTGGAGGAGCCAGTTTTGGAATTGGGGGACTTTCAGGATTTTTATTTGGAGTACCAAAAATTTTAAACTCAGATACAAATAATCATGACAGAAAACCTTCAGTTACGCAAAATGATAATCTTGTTCAGATCAGTGACTGGCTTACAAAGATTATTGTCGGAGTGGGCTTAACTCAACTGAATAATATTCCTGAATTTTTAGCGCGGGTGGGAAAATATTTTTCGATAATATTTCAGAACAAAGAGTCCGGTGAAAAAATAGCCATCGCCGCAATATTGTATTTTCTTATTATTGGCTTTTTATCCGTTTATCTGTGGACAAGACTTCATTTTATTGGTATGGTAAAAAAAGTGGAAGACGATTTAGATAAAAAAGTCAATGCAATGGCTGAAGTCATTAATGATACACAGCAAAAAATGACCGATTTAGGCGGCGGAAAAACAATATCTGAAAAATTTGATGAAGTAAAAGCAGAAGTAAACAATATTGCTGCCAATGATCCGGATGATCCTCAGAAATCAAAATGGGGCGGAAAATCCGAATCTAATGAAAGAAAAATCACTGCAAAAATAGAACCTTCAGAAAATCCTTCCTTATATAAAGTAACCCTTGAAGTATGCAGTACAAATCCGGCAAATCCACTTACCGGGTTTGTTAAATTCCATTTACACCCCACTTTTAACAATGACAACCCCATCATTGCGGTTACTGACGGAATTGCAAGGCTCGTTTTAAATAAAGTATATGGAGCATTCACCGCAGGAGCTGAAGCAGATGAGGGAACTACCCGCTTAGAAATAGATCTGGCAGAATTATCCGGCGTTCCGCAGGAATTTAGAGACAGATAAACCTTTCTAATGATTAAATGGTTTAAAAGAATAAAAGGACTGCTCCTTTAGGAGCAGAATCTGTGTAGAAATAAAAATAAATCCGGCAATCAATCCGTAGGATTGGTATCTTTAATGTGGCAATGTTCTAAAGATAGCGTTCCTACGGAACGAACGCCTTGCGAATATAGTGTCTACACAGATAAACCTTTCTACTGATTAAATGGTTTAAAAGAATAAAAAGACTGCTCCTTTAGGAGCAGAATCTGTGTAGAAATAAAAATAAATCAGGCAATCAATCCGTAGGATTGGTATCTTTAATGCGGCAATGTTCTAAAGATAGCGTTCCTACGGAACGCCGAGCTTATTGCGAATATGGTGTCTACACAGATAAACCTTTTTAATGATTAAATGGTTTAAAAGAATAAAAAGACTGCTCCTTTAGGAGCAGAATCTGTGTAGAAATAAAAATAATCCGGCAATCAATCCGTAGGATGGGTATCTTTAATGCGACAATGTTCTAGAGATAGCGTTCCTACGGAACGCCGGGCTTATTGCGAATACCGCTTCTCTGTAAAAAAACAAGTTTGCGAAATATCATAATTATACTTAATTTGCTCAGGAGATAAAACTTTGCTCCGTAGAAATTCAGAATAATAAATTCCGGTTTAAAGCTCAACTTATAATTTTTAAACAATAAACCATGATTCTCGAAGGATTAAATACAGAAGGCGTACTCATTTTTGCCAATATAACCAAGTGTAAAAACTATTATTCGGATAAAGAATTCAATTACGATTATCCCGATGGATTATCAGAATTATTAAAACAGGGAATCATCCACATTATTACTACTGATGAAGCAGTAGAACAGGTCGATTTTACTTTTAACAAAGATGAAATAGACAGCAATAGATGGGAATTTCACGATTCTTACAACTACTTAAAGATAGAACCCGGAGATCAAATCCGCGCTGTTTCTCATGCAGATTTTACCCAAATGTGCCATCATCATAACGGTGATTTAGAAGCCCATATCGACAGTTCATTACCCCTTAAAAACATTTTAAACGGGAACAGAGATAAAACAAAAGAAGAATACTTTAAATATGAATTACCATTGATAGAAATACCAGCGGGAATCTGGAAATTAAATGTTTATTCGCTTAAAGAAGAGCATATCCTTAGCTGGATGGAATTTTTAATCCACTTAGAAAAGATAGAATCTGTTGATATCGATAAAATCACCCTGAAGCCGCTTGAAATCTATTCTTAAATACAAATACTTTTTGAGAGCAGAAATAATATGGATTATATAGACGACAGCACAGTACCCCAATGCAAGATTGAAGAAAAGAAATTCGAATGGGGAGAACCCTACAAAGTGTATACTCCTGTTTTTCATTTTCCACATTGGTTAAATACCACACTGGAAAATTCGATTATTCTGTTTGGAGAAAACAACTTTAAACATCAGTTATTGATGTTATACAATACGATTAGTAACCATGAAGAATCTGAAAGGTTAACAAACTATATGGGAGAAGCATTGAACAGGAAGTCAATATTGGAATTGATAAACACATATCTTAAAAAAAACGAAACTTTAACAGCTCCTTGGGAGAAATACAACATTGGATTAACAGAGGATGATTATATAAGGCATCTTGAAGATAAGCTGGGAAAACCTCTGTACTATGTAAAAGTTTAACTGTCAAATAAAGTCGTGGCTGTTACAGCTTATTGAAAATCTTCTGGAAAATAGACTTCGATAGCGCGGATTTCAAATCCGTGCTGTACTCCCAAGCCGCGCTGCGCAAAGTTTCACGACTTTGAGCAAAAATTAAAACAATACTAAATGAAAGAAGGCTATATTATAAAAGATCAGGAAAAAACGCATTTTATTACTTGTATAGTAGTAGATTTGATAGATATTTTTACAAGAAAAGTTTATAAAGATATCATAGTTCCTTCTTTAGATTATGTATAAGAGAAAAAAGAATGATGTTGTATGGCTACGTCATCAATAGATGTTATTAA
>NZ_JBBCQL010000253.1:0-6214 GCF_037149975.1 Chryseobacterium sp. VD8
ATTTTTGGCTTGTATGGGCAGGGAGCTTTGTATGAAAGATTTCCAGGGTTTCCTCCTATGCGGTCATTAAAGCAAACACCTCATATAAAATAAAAAACGATTGAAAAGTAAAAGAATAGACTTTGAAGCCCGGTTTTGGTCAGGCAGCAGGAAACATTCCGGGATAAAACTTATTGAATCCTGCTTCCATTTCAATGACCTGGTTACCACCAAACAAATGCTCAACAAGATTATGATTTATGCCGGGAAAAAGAAAACGGCGATCAATGAAGATTCTTCGGTGATCTTCCATTTTCATCAGGCCTTGCGGTCTTTTGTGCGGGCGTGCTATGCAATCAGGTTAAAGGAAACAACCTGGGAAATGGATAGTAGTACAGAGAATCATTCTCCATTGATACAAGCTTCCCTATCGGATGAGGAATATATGAATCCAGCCGTGGTATTTCAAAACGCTTTTGCAGAATACAGCATCAGGGATTTTGACTATTACATCGCAGTTGCAGTCTATTTCTCAATGGGTATTTACGCCCACGCAGCCGAGAGCAAAATTTTTGCACCCTACATCCATCTTATCAAGATGCTGGATGTGGCACATCTTATTCTCGAAAGAAGAATCCAAAAGAATCAATAACCATTAAAGTAAAATTCAGAGAATGGAAAATAGTACCTAGAAATTACCCCAATATAATAAGAAAGCCCTTTCCCTCAGTTTGCAGACCACAGGAAAGAGCATAATCAGTTTTAATAATTATTAAAAACCTATTCAAAAGTATGAAAAATATCTTTTGCAGGGGAATCCTATCCCTTGTTTTTATCCTGGTAGCAGCCACCACATCTTTCGCCCAGAAACAATCTCTTAAAATCGGAGAGTCTCTTCCTGGCAATTTCTGGACAACACCTTTTCAGGTGGTGAATCATTCACAAAAAACCTTCAGCTTTAATTCAGACAAAAATAAACTCATCCTTCTGGATTTCTGGGCTACCTGGTGCAGTGCCTGCCTGAAGAAATTCCCGGAAATGGAAGAGCTGAAAAAGAAATTCAGTGATAGAATCAATATTATAGCGGTAACCGACCAGAACCGGGCAACCATAGAAAAATTCTTTGCCTCGACCAACGGACAGCGTTATAAAGATGTCACTTCAGTTGTGGATGATAAAATACTTATTAGGATGTTTCCTCATACCGCAGTCCCTTTTATTGTCTGGATAAAAGACGGAAAAATAATCAATACCACCGATGGCGGACAGGTCAATGAGAAAACTATCGCAGCGGTTTTGAAGAATGAAACCTCTTCTTTGCAGACCGTCATTCAGATCGACAGAAAACGTCCGCTGATGCTCTCTGAGAATTTTGAACTGGAAAAACTGAGCAGTATTATTGGTTATAGTCTCTTTGCTAAAGGAAGAATACGAGCGATCCCATTTGGTTCCGGGTTCCATAGAGATGGAGAAATCGTTTACGGGCGGCAGTTTACTAACTTTTCCCTGATGAATATCTACAGAGGTATTTCGTATGAGCTATTTCGGGAGTTCGGTGACAAATTTTCAGATAAACGTCTTATCAATCTGGTTAAAAATACTGAAAATATCGATTTCAATACAACAACCGGTGGAAATTTTGAGAAGCTGTACAGCATCGAATACATTGTTCCAAAAGACGAAGCGAAAAATCTTTACTCCAAAATGCTGAGGTACGTCAATGAAAATTCCAATTATATTGCCAGTATCGAAAAGAAACAGGTTAAATGTTTGGTTCTAAGAAGAACTTCAGATATTGATAAGATTACATCGAAAGGTGGCGAATCGATTGGAGATGTATTAAAACCGCCATACCAATTACGAAATGTCACTCTCGATTATTTACTGTCCGCTTTAGAAGCGACCAATGATATTACCTCATTGCCTGTAATAGATGAAACGGGCTATCAAGGAAAAGTAGATCTGAAGTTTTCAAATTTTCAAGGCCTGAAAACGATTCAAAAAGAACTTTCCGCCTATGACCTTGAGTTAGTTGAAACCGAGAAGGAACTGCCAATGCTGGTGATAAAGGATAAATAATATTAATCATTAAAAACATTATGAAAAACTATATACTATTTCCGGTAATCTGCTTCAGTTCCCTGATAGCCGCACAACAACACACCGTTACAGGAAAAATAACAGAAAGTGCAACAGGGAAACCTTTATCCGGAGTTGCGGTGATCATCCAGAACATTAATGCAGTTACCAATACCGACAAAAACGGAATATTCAGTCTCACAACCGCTGAATCCCGATTATCTTTATTAATAAGCAAAGCAGGCTACGAAAGTCAGTCATTAGATATTCAATTTCCATTGCAAAAGGAGCTTACCATATCATTATCTGCGAAGGTTACAGAAATAGAAGAAGTTTCTTTATCCACCGGATATCAGAAAATTCCCAAGGAGAGATCTACGGGTTCCTTTTCATCAGTTGATAATAAATTATTGCAGCAACAGGTGACCACCAACATTATGGACAGGCTCCCTTCGATAGCCAATGGTCTAACCGTCAGTAAAGGACTGACTGAAGATGGACAGCTAATGATTAGAGGCTTAAGTACGATGCAGGGTCCTAAAAATCCACTGATTGTTGTTGATAATTTTCCATACGAAGGGAGTATCAGCAATATTAACCCTAACATCATTGAGAGTGTTACAATCTTAAAGGATGCAGCCGCATCAAGTATCTGGGGAGCGAGAGCAGCCAATGGGGTCATCGTGATTACCACCAAAGCGGCTAAAACGAGTCAGACAACATCTGTGGAATTTACAGCTAACACCACTCTGAGTGCAAAGCCAGACTTAGATTACAGCAGACAGATTTCCAGCAGTGACTTCATCGATGTAGAAATGAAGCTTTTTAACCAAGGCTATTATGATACTGATCTCAATTCTGCAAACCATCCTGCTTTAACACCAGTGGTTACCATTCTAAATAAAGAAAAACAGGGGCTTCTTTCCCATAATGATGCGATGAATGAAATCAACAGATTAAGGAATATTGATGTGAGAGAACAATACAGCAAGTATATGTATCAGCCTGTGGAAAACAGGCAGTATGCGCTCAATATTTTTGGAAGCACTCCTAAATTATCCTGGACATCATTTATTGGGTATGACAATAATACAGGGAATTTAAGTGAAAAGTATGAGCGCTTGAATGCCCGTTTTCAGAATATCTGGAAACCAACTGAAAAGCTGACCGTAACCACCGGAATGTACTACACAAACACAATAACAAAAAGTGGCAGAAGTGCCTACAATAGCATCACGATGCGCAATAACTGGAAGGTTCCCTATATAGAGTTCGCAGATGATGCCGGAAACACTCTGGTGATGAACCATATGCTGGATCAGGATTATAAAAACAGTTTGCGGGGAACAGGACTTCTGGACTGGAATTACTATCCGTTGAGCGATTGGATGCATAATATCGTTCAAAATAAAACAAACGAATTTATTCTCAACGCAGGCCTGAATTACAGAATTATCAAAGGTTTGGATATCGATATCAAATATCAATATCAGCACAACAACGGGGAAAGCAGAACGCTCTATGATGAACAGAGTTATTACGCAAGAAATTACGTGAATAATTTTGCAAAAAAGAATATGGACGGCAGTATCAGTTTTGTTGTTCCCAAAGGAGGAATTTTTGATAAGGGGCTGTCTGAAACAGCAGTCAATAACCTGAGAGGACAATTGAACTACAATAGAAACTTTGGAAAGCATTCCATTAGTGCTATTGCAGGAGGTGAGATCAGGGAAACCATTACCCGATATGATAATAACAGGTATTACGGTTACAATACCAATCCGTTATCGACTGCCGGTATTGATTATACCAAACAATACCCCAATTTTGTAACGGGAAGTATGGATTTTATCGAAAGAGGAACCTCACTTCGGGAAACCAATATCCGTTTTGTTTCGCTGTACGCCAATGCTGCATATACGTATAATAAACGCTACACATTATCCGGAAGTGTAAGACAGGATGCAAGTAATCTTTTCGGATTGAAGACCAATCAGCAATGGAATCCCTTTTGGTCTGCTGGTCTGTCCTGGAATGTTGCGAATGAAGCTTTTTACAATTCCGGTTTTCTTCCTTACCTGAAATTAAGAGGCTCTTATGGTTTTAACGGAAATATCGACCCTTCGATGGTGGCTGTGACTACGATACTATTTGATACAGATCTTTCAGTGTATACCGGAGGCAATACCGCAAGAATCGATAAATTTTATAATCCCAACCTTCGCTGGGAGACTATCAAAATGATGAATATAGGATTGGACTTTGGGCTGAAAAATAATATCATTACCGGTTCAGTTGAATATTTTACGAAGGAAGGAAGCAACCTCTTTGGTACGGCACCATTGGATTACACCACCGGAGTTAAAAGTATGCTCTGGAATGTCGCCGGAATGAGAGGCCGCGGTATGGATATCGAACTTAAAACGCTAAATATTGATAAGACCATAAAATGGAACAGTATTATTAATTTCAGTGTCTATAATGACAAGGTCACCAACTATTATTTACCAACCACCTTTGCTAATAACTTTGTTGTTAATTCAGGTTCCATCGCTCCGATAAGCGGTATTGCCGGGCTTCCCGTGTACAGTGTATTCGCCTACAAATGGGCGGGTCTTGACCCAAAAACCGGAGATCCCCAAGGCTATCTGAATGGAGAGGTCAGTAAAGATTACACTAAAATATTGAACTCTGCTAAAGGAATTGAAGACTTGGAATACTTCGGGTCTGCGATTCCTACAAAGTACGGGTCATTCATCAACACGGTTGCCTACAGACAGTTTTCGCTGGATGTCGGCATCAGTTATAAGTTCGGGTATTGGTTCAGAAGAAGTTCTATCAACTACACCGACCTGATTTCGAGCCGTGACGGGCATAGCGACTATACCAAGAGATGGCAGAATCCTGGTGATGAGCTATGGACGAATGTACCTTCCAATCCATACACAACCAATTCAGCGAGGGATGCTTTTTACAACGGTTCCAGTGTCTTGGTGGAAAGAGGTGATCATATCCGGTTGCAATACCTTACCCTTAACTATAATTTCAGGAAAGAGAGTTTAAGGAGTTTGCCTATTCAGAATTTACAGCTCTTTGCATCGGCAAATAATCTGGGCATACTTTGGAAGGCCAATAAAGCAGGCATCGACCCGGATTACAATTGGGGAACTTACTCTTTAAAACCTGTAACGACCTATTCAATCGGACTTAGAACACAATTTTAAATCACCTTTATGAAAAATATATTTTTAAACATATTCGCCTTCTGGGCATTGTGTAGCATTACTGGCTGTTCGGATTTTTTAGATGAAAAATCGGATTCCAGACTGGCAACACCGGTTACATTAGAAGATAATCAGGCTTTGATGGACAGGACATTCAACACGGTACTGTCAAACAGTATCAGCGGTCAGATATCGGCGGATGAAATTTATATTACAGATGCGGATTATGGTAACCTGACCAATGAATTTGAAAAAAGGCTATATACCTGGCAGCCCGGTGAAGTTTCCAGCAGTGATGAAAATGACTGGGGAAGCTGCTACCGAAGGATCAATGTATGCAATACGGTTTTGTATAACATCGAACATTATCAGATTGCAGGCGCAGAAAATTTAAAAGGACAAGCCTTGGCTCTTAGAGCTGCCATTTATCTGGAAGCGGCCCAAGTTTATTGCCTGGCATATAATGAGAATACTGCCAATACGGATTTGGGATTACCTCTGCGATTAGATCCGGATATGAATATCCCTTCCAAAAGATCATCGCTAAAAGAGACTTATGATCAGATCATCAGTGATCTGAAAGTAGCAGCTACGTTATTACCGGCTACGCAAATTGCATTGATCCGCCCATCGAAAGCAACTGCATTGGGCTATCTTTCCAGAACCTACCTTTTTATGGGAGATTATCAGAATGCCCTAGAATATGGAAAACAAACATTGGCCATCCATAATGATCTTATAGATTTCAATACCTTAAATCCTTCCGATTCTTATCCGATAAAATCAATGAATACTGAAGTGCTTCTGCATTCTTCTATGGTGTATTCTCAGTTGTTGTCAAGCTCGATGGCTAAGATTCCGCAATCACTGTATAATACTTATGATAATAATGATCTGAGAAAGAGCATTTATTTCAGATTGAATACAGCCCA
>NZ_JBBCQL010000254.1:0-6127 GCF_037149975.1 Chryseobacterium sp. VD8
GAAAACAATGATCTTGATGTGACATTAGGAACGATCATGAACACAATAATTGCACAGAGATGAAAAAGCTTGTCGTAAAAATTATAAAACTAAGAAGTCCCTACTTTACTATAGATGATGATTTGAACTCCGGAGCGGTTCTGCAGTTTATCTGGATCCAGCTCTGGAGCATCATCAGAGGTTTCAGGATGCTTCTCTCTTTCAGAAATCCCAAAGGAATGCTTCTGGGCAGAAGAGTAAGTTTCTTTAATGTTTCTAAAATAAAATGGGGAAAATTTCTGCGTCTGGGAAATGATGTCTACGTTTCTGCCCTGGCAAAACACGGAATTGAATTTGGAGACAATGTATCGATCGGAGCTTTCAGCAGAGTAATTGTTTCCACCTCTTTTAACAATATCGGAGAAAAAATTAAAATAGGAAACAATGTAGGGATCGGGGAATTTGCTTATCTTGGCGGTTCCGGAGGTCTGGAAATCGGAGATGAATGCATTGTAGGACAATATCTGAGCTGTCACCCCGAAAATCACAACTATGAAGATCCCGAAACTTCAATCCGGCTTCAGGGTGTCAACAGAAAAGGAATAAAGATTGGGAAAAACTGCTGGATCGGAAGTAAAGTTACCATTCTGGATGGTGTGGAAATCGGAGACGGATGTATTCTGGCTGCAGGAAGTGTGATTACCAAATCTTTTCCCGACAACAGCATTATCGGCGGAGTTCCCGCTAAACTTTTAAAAACAAGAACCCATGAAAACCAATCAGACGATACTCGCAACCTGCTACGCTATCAATCCGTATAAAGGATCGGAAGATGCGATGGGATGGAATTTTGTGTATCAGATCGCCAGATTTCGTAAAGTTTTTGTCGTAACAAGAGAAAACAATAAAACACATATTGAAAAATACATGAAGGAAAATCCAGATCCGTTATATCAGAACATGAATTTCCTTTATTTTGATCTTCCTTACTGGATGCGTTTCTGGAAAAAAGGAAGTCGTGGTGCGCTTCTGTACTATTATTTATGGCAACGGGGAATTGTTTCGTTTATAAAAAAACAGAAGGTGGATTTTGACATTGCCCACAATGTGAATTTTCATAACGACTGGACACCCAGTTTTTTATGGAAATTAAAAAAGCCGCTGGTTTGGGGACCTGTAGGACACCATCCTCTCATTCCTAAACAATATCTGAACGATTATTCCCAAAAATACTTCCTTAAAGACCGTTTAACATGGATGGTGAAAAACTTTTTCTGGAAACTTTCGCCTTCCCTGAAAAAAACCGTGAAGCATTCCAATCACATCTGGTGCATGAACAGCGGAGTTCCGGATAAACTTAAACTTAAAAAAGATCAGTATTCGCTCTATCCTTCTGTTGCTTCGGAAGATTTTTATCAAAAAGATGAAGTGGCGGTAAAATCAGATTTTGCCGTAATCAGCGTAGGAAGATTTGTTCCGTTGAAAGGTTTTGATCTTACGATTCGTTCATTCATTCAATTTATCAGTCGGCTTTCTGAAGAAGAAAAACCGAAATGCAAGTTAATTTTGGTGGGAACCGGCGAACAAAAGCAGTTTTACAAAGATTTAATTCAGCAAAATAACGCTGAAAATTATATTGAAATTATAGAATGGATCGACCGCAGAGAACTGATGAAAATGTATGAAAAAGCTTCGGTTTTTCTTTTTCCGTCTCATGAAGGAGCAGGAATGGTAGTTCCGGAAGCACTTTCTTTCGGACTTCCGGTTGTCTGCCTCCAAAATGAAGGCCCCGGAGAATTTATTACCGAAAAATGCGGTTTTACTGTTCCACAGCAGGAATATGATCAAACGGTAACGGAATTGAGCGATTCTTTGATAAAATTATTTTCAGACAAAGATATTCAGCAAAAAATGAGCATTGAAGCCAGAAAACATTACCTTGACCGATTTTCCTGGGAAAAAAGAGGCGATCATCTCAATACAATCTATAACCAAATCTAGCCATGAAAAGAATTGTATCTGTTCATCTTCTGAATGATTACAGCGGAAGCCCAAAAGTTCTGATGCAGCTTCTGAAATCCTGGACAAAAAACGGGATGGATGCGCATCTTTTTACTTCAGGCGGAAGAAAAGGATTTTTATCTGATATTCCGAAGGTTAAAAATCATCTGTTCTGGTATCGCTTTTCGTCCAACGCACTGGTAAGAATTGTTAATTTCTTGCTCAGTCAGTTTTTTCTGATGATTAAATTACTCTTTTTCCTGAAAAAAAGTGATCTGGTTTACATCAACACGGTTTTGCCTTTCGGGGCGGCAATTGCAGGAAAACTAAGAGGTTGTAAAATTATTTATCATATCCATGAAACTTCGGTAAAGCCGAAAATATTTAAAAATTTTCTTTTCGGAACGGCAAAAATGACTGCCGCTAAAATTGTTTTTGTTTCGGAATATCTTCTGAAACAGGAATCTTTAATTAAAAATCAGGAATTGTTATACAATGTTCTGGAAAGCGATTTTGCCGAGAAAGCAGACCGTTTCCGAAATGTGGAAAAAGAAATCCCAGTGGTTTTAATGATCTGTTCTTTAAAAGTTTACAAAGGTGTTAATGAATTTCTGGAATTAGCCAAAAAAAATCCTTCTTACATATTCAAACTTGTGGTGAATGCCACAGAAAAGGAAATTCAGGAATATTTCAAAGGAAAGGAAATTCCAAAACAGCTTATTATTTATCCTACCCAAACCGATACGCATCCTTTTTATCAGGAAGCCAGCGTAATTCTTAACCTGTCTCATCCCGATCTTTGGATAGAAACATTCGGACTTACGATTCTGGAAGGAATGCGTTATGGTTTACCCGCCATCGTTGCGCCTGTAGGAGGCGTTACAGAACTGGTTGAAGACAATAAAAACGGTTTTTTAATTGATTCTAAAAACACAAATGAACTTTCTGAAAAATTAAACTACATATTGAACAACCCATCTGTCTATCAATCTTTTAGTGAAGCATCTTACGAGAAAAGCCTTTTGTTTTCTGAAGCCTATTTCGAGAGAAAATCTCTCGAAATTATTTCCAATTTATAATCCATTTTCCAGATTATGGAAATTCAAAACATTTTATTTAAATTATAAATATTTAATTATCAGTTAATTAAATTATTTTTCATCATTTGGAATATTAATGGTCATTACATAATAAAATAAAACAATTATGAAAACCAAAGTGGCAATTATAGGAACTGTAGGTCTGCCTGCAAAATACGGAGGCTTCGAAACCTTAACTGCTCATCTTGTAGAAGAGCTTTCCGATATGTATGATTTTACTGTATACTGTTCTTCCAAAAAATACAGCAAAGAAGAGAGAATTAAAAGCTGGAAAGGAGCAAAACTGAAATACCTTCCGCTGGACGCAAACGGAATCCAGAGCATTCCTTATGATACATGGTCTATTTTTCATGCTTTATTCCGAAGTGATGTTCTTCTGATTTTAGGCGTTGCGGGAGCATGGCTTTTACCTTTAGTAAGATTATTCACCAATAAAAGAATTATAATTTCCATCGATGGTATCGAATGGAAAAGAGATAAATGGTCTGTTCCTGCAAAATTATATCTGTGGTGGGCAGAAAAACTGGCGGTAAAATTCTCTCATATTGATATTTCCGACAACGAATCGATTCAGGATTACACTTCTGTACGGTATAAAACGATAAGCCGTGTTATTGAATACGGAGCCGATCATACAAAAATAAATCATCTTCCATCTGCTGAGAATCTTGAAAAATATCCTTTCCTGAATGAAGAATATGCGGTAAAAGTATGCAGAATTGAACCTGAAAACCATGTGCATACAATTTTAAAAGTATTCAGCACGCTTCCGGACCGCAAATTGGTATTGGTAGGAAACTGGAAAAACAGTGAATACGGTAAAAATCTGAAAGAACAATACTCCGGATTTGAAAATATTCTCCTGCTCGATCCAATTTATGAACAGGAAACCATCGATCTTATCCGCGGAAATGCTTCACTTTACATTCACGGACATTCTGCGGGAGGAACCAATCCTTCGCTTGTGGAAGCCATGTTTTTAGGTCTGCCGATCATCAGCAACGGCGTTTCTTACAACAGAACCACAACCGAGAATCAGGCTTTTTATTTCTCCAATGAAAATGAACTCAGAAATATTCTGGAACAGCTAACCGGAAAGGATCTTGAGATTTGTGCCGGAACGATGAAAAAAATAGCGGAAAGAAGATATACCTGGAAAAGAATTGCAAAAAAATACAGTCAGCTTATAGAAGAAACCTTTACTATCAATGAGAAAACAAATGTAATGCCTGCCATCTCCGAACTGGACAAAGCTATTCTGGAAAAGTATAATGTAGAGCATCTTAAACACATTAAACTATTCAATAACACTAAATAAACTGCTAAAAACGAAGGCTATGAAAAACTTTGTAGAACTGTCTATATACGGAATTCTTGCATTCATCCTTTCGATGTGCGTCATTCCGCTCATGAGAATGATTGCCCAGAAAATTAAGCTTGTGGATATTCCTAATGCAAGAAAAGTGCACCAGACTGCTATTCCGCTGATCGGAGGACTTGTGATCGGGCTTGTTGTTTTTTTGCTTTTATGGATTTCTGATGACAAAAGCTGGAAAGATATTCTTCCGATCATCATTACGTCTTACATTATGCTTTTTGTAGGAACGCTGGATGATAAAACAGACATCAGAGCGATTTATAAACTGGGAATACAGATTTGTGTGAGTGTGATTATTGCAACTTCAGGAATCCGGATTACCACTCTTTACGGGCTTTTCGGAATCCATGAAATGAATGTCTATTTTCAGTATATTTTTACAGTACTAATCATTACAACGGCTGTAAATGCTTTTAATTTAATTGACGGAATTGATGGTTTGGCAGGAAGTGTTGCCGGAGTAGGTTTTGCTTTGTTTTTCGTTATTGCTTTAATTGAAGGACATTTCGGACTGGCAAGAATCGGGTTACTTTTCGTGGGGAGTATTGCCGCTTTTTTACGGTATAATTTCTCTCTGAAAAATAAAATTTTCTTAGGAAATTCAGGTTCTTTATTTTTAGGATATCTATTAATCTGCTTAGGAATTTATATTACGAAATTCGACAGAGGTTCAGAAGAGTTTCCTTATGGTATTTTCTTTATCCTTTTTGTATTTACGATTCCTGTGATTGATTCCGTGAGAGTGTATGCAGACAGAATTTCGCGGGGAAAATCGCCATTCAAGGCAGATAAATCGCACATCCATCATCATCTTTTAGAATTGGGACTGTCTCACAAAAGAATCACTTTAACTTTTGTAGTTCTGAATATTGTGACATTTATTGTTCAGTATATGTTTTTCCCGAACTACTCTATTTATACAACGCTTATTTCATTCTTTGTCTTTATTTTCATCTTTAAAATTATTAAAGTGCTGAATCTTTTCCTTACGTGGAAAAAGAACATTAAAGACATGGAAAATTCATAAAACCAAATTTTGATGTAAAAATTATTATTTCGCCCTTATTTGCCCTTAATAAAAATAATATTCCTGACAGTAATTGTCAGGAGTATTTTTTTATTGTCTGTTTAAACTGGTTTAAAGTCTGTTGAACCATTTATTAATTCAGCTTGAAAAAGAAAAATGCAACGGCTGCCCATTCTTTTTTAATTCCGCTTGCATAACCGATGGTGGAATGACTACCGTTTTCTACCGTTCCGTTATCTTTTATATAACCAATGGTTGAATGGCTGCTGTTTTCCACCGTTCCGTCCTTTTTTACGTAGCCTACGGTAGAACTGTTTTTGTTCTGTATACTACCGTCACTTTTAATATAACCGATTGTAGAATGACTGCTGTTTTCGATGGTTCCGCTTCCTGTAATATAACCTACTGTGGAATGACTGCTGTTTTCAATGGTTCCGTTGCTTTTGATGTATCCTGCTGTGCTGCGGCTTCCCGATTCTATGGTTTGTGCGCTTAAAAGTGATAAGTTAAACAAAACAGCACAAACGAATAGTGTTTTTTTCATGGTTTTTAAAATTTTTAAATTCTTCGAAATATAGGAAGTTTTTATTGAAAATGAAATACCACAGGAATTTCAGAAGAAAAAATGAAATTATATGCCCA
>NZ_JBBCQL010000255.1:0-6122 GCF_037149975.1 Chryseobacterium sp. VD8
TTTACGTTTGCGCAGAGGCGGGCTACAGCAAAAGTAAGCGATACCGCAATTATCAAAAAAGATTATCAGTTGGCAGATCCTACACAGTATGAAGCCTACTATGATATAAAAACAGGAATGTATTTCGAATATCCTAAGGTGGGAAATACGATAACCGGACAGCCGACTGCGATGTCTCCTGAAGATTACAAGGAGTTTATGATGGAGGCTCAGACGAAAGCTTACTATAAAGAGAAGTCGGACCGCTATAGTCTGATGTTCCGAAAAGATAAAAGTGATGCAGCGAGAAAAGGTTTAATTCCTTCATTGCAAATTAATAACAGGCTTTTCGAAACCATTTTCGGAAGTAATAAAATTGAAATTATTCCTACTGGATATGCTTCTTTCGATTTTGCCGGACTCTATCAGAAGATTGATAATCCATTAATCTTACCACAGAACAGAAAGAGTTTTACATTTGATATCGATCAGAGAATTCAGCTCGGATTATTGGGGAAAGTCGGAGAGAACCTTCAGCTAAAAGCCAATTACGATACCCAGAGTGGTTTTGCTTTTGAAAACAGAATGAATCTTGTCTGGCAGGCTAAAGGAAGCTGGAAAGATCTTCAGCAGAAAGGTCTGCAGGATGTAGATAAACCAAGTGCAGGAGGAGAAGATAAAATCATTAAAAGAGTAGAATTCGGTAACGTTAATATGCCGCTTTCAACCAGCCTGATCCGTGGTTCTCAATCTTTATTCGGGGTTAAAACAGAGTTCCAGCTGGGGAAAACCTTTGGGACAGTGGTGCTTTCCCAACAGCAGGGTGAAGCCAGAAATATTACGGTACAAGGTGGTGGTGTAATGAATACATTTAAATTAAATGCAATTGATTATGAAGACAACCAGCACTACTTCTTGGGACATTATTTTCTGGATAAATATGACGGAGCTTTATTAAACTATCCTCAGATCAATTCAAAGATCAGCATTACAAGATTGGAAGTTTGGGTTTTGGATCAGGGAAACAGCAATTTACAGTACCAGAAAAGTATTGTCGGAATCAGGGATTTAGGGGATGCTCCGGGAATTCTTCCGGATAATAACCAGCCGGGTTTCAACCTGTATTCCACAATCAACGGATTACCGGGTTTAAGAGATGCAAGTACAACATATAATGCAATCAATGTACAGAATCTTCCGGTTGCGACAGGAACAACAGAAGTTTATCAGGATGGTGAACACTTTATCTTTAATAAAAAAGCAAGAAGATTAAATACTAATGAATATACCTTACAGCCACAGTTAGGATATATCTCATTAAACCAGAAACTTAATGATAATCAGCTTTTGGCAGTTTCCTTCTCCTATACGGTGAATGGAAGCAATCAGGTATATAAAGTCGGGGAATTCTCTGAAGAAAGTACGGTTTTAATGGCAAAACTTCTGAAGCCGAATACAACGGTAAAAACCACTTCTCCGATGTGGAATCTGATGATGAAGAACATCTATTCTTTAGATGCGGGACAGGTGAATAAGGATGGATTTATCCTGAATGTTTTATACAGAGATCCACAATCCGGAGGTAAGGTTAATTATCTTCCGGTTGCCAATAATCCGCAGGTGAGCAGTGTTCCTTTAATCAAATTATTAAACTGGGACAGACTAAACGCTAACGGAGATTTACAGAACAACGGAAGTTCAACAGGAGACGGTGTTTTTGACTTTGTTAACGGAATTACCATAAGACCGGAAACCGGAAGAGTAATCTTCACCAAAGTTCAGCCTTTTGGTAGTTATATTCAGAATGTAATAGGAACTAACGATCCTCAGTACGTGTTCTTGGATCTTTACAGCCAGCAAAAGCAAGTGGCTACATCAAGCAATCTGGCGCAGCGTTACACCATTGAAGGTCGTTACAAAGGTGTTCAGGGACAGGGAATTTCTCTGGGGGCGGTTAATGTTCCTCAAGGTTCGGTAAAGGTTTCGGCAAACGGAGTTCAGCTTACCGAAGGGATAGACTACACCGTAGATTATATGTTAGGAACAGTTACCATCATCAATGAACAGGTAAAACAATCCGGACAGGCAATTAATATTTCACTGGAGAACCAGTTAACATTCAATACCCAGAGAAAGAGATTTATGGGATTGAATCTGGAAAGAAGATTTAATGAAAACTTTATCTTGGGAGGAACCGTTGTAAATTACTCCGAATCGCCACTTACCCAAAAGGTAAATTATGGTCAGGAAGCCGTGAACAATACTATGGCAGGAATCAACTTGATGTACAACAATAAACTTCCGTTCCTTACAAGACTAACAGACAAGATCCCTCTTGTAAACACTGAAGCACCATCCAATCTGAATTTCAAAATGGAGGCAGCCTATTTACTTCCCGGTTTAAATAAAGGAATTAACGACCAGTCTTATATTGATGATTTTGAACAGACCACTTCGAAAATTACATTAAAAGAACCTACAGCATGGAGCTTGGCTTCAAAACCGGAAAAGAACCAGTCTGATCCGTTATTTACAGGAGCCGGAAAAAATAATGACAGAACAGAGGGTTACGGTAGAGGGTTGTTATCATGGTATAACATTGATCCTAGATTTTATGGAGTAGGAGGAAAAGCTCCCGCAGGAATCACTCCGCAGTCGGTTTCCAATCATGCTTCAAGAAGGGTACAGTTCTCGGAAATTTTCAACAACAGAGATTTTGTGGCAGGAGAACAGACGTATACCAATACTTTTGATATTTCGTATTATCCTGCAGAAAAAGGTCCTTACAACTCGAACCCTAATACGGAAACAACAGCACAGAGATGGGCGGGAATCATGAGACCGATCAGCGTTTCCAATTTCGTAAATTCAAACATCGAATATGTAGAATTCTGGATGATGGATCCTTACGCAGACGGAAATACCTTGGGTACCAATCCAAAACTTTTACTGCATTTAGGAAATGTTTCTGAAGATATCCTTAAAGACGGACAGATGCAGTACGAAAACGGATTGCCAACTCCTTCGGCTCCGTCTACAACTACGGCATCAAACTGGGGAACCCAACCGAAGCAGCCACCGATTCTTTACGCTTTCTCAAGTGAAGGAGCAGACAGAAAGGCTCAGGATTTGGGATATGACGGTTTAAGTTCGGATCAGGAAGCAGCATTGTTTGGAAATACATTTATCAATCCTGTTACCAATGTTTCCGACCCTGCAGTAGATGATTTTGTATTTTATATGTCAGACAAGTTCACAGGAACTCAGGCGTCATCTCTGGTTCAGCGATACAAATATTTCAGAGGTCCGGAAGGAAACTCTCAGAGCAACTCTTTGGAAGTTTCTTCACAGACTCCGGATGCGGAAGATATTAATAAAGATTACAACTTGGACCAGACGGAAAGCTATAACCAGTATGAGGTAAGCTTAACTCCTGGAAGCTTAACTTTAGGACAGAATAATATCGTAGATGTTAAAACAGTTCAGGCATCATTCCAGAACGGGCAGACTTCTCAGGTAAAATGGTATTTATTCAGAATTCCGGTATCAAAATATGTTACAACTGCCGGTAATGCAGACCCTTCTATTTTGAATAATGTAAGATTTGCAAGATTATTATTAACAGGTTTCGATCAGACTTCAACGTTAAGATTCGGAACGATGGATCTGGTGAGATCAGACTGGAGAAAATATCCTAAAAATATTGCCAATACGGGAAATTCAGGAGCTACGGATGAAGGGACACTCACTACAAATAACGATAACTTTGAGGTGGGAAGTGTAAATATTGAAGAAAATGCACTGAATCAGCCGCCTTACGTTTTGCCTCCGGGAATCGACAGACAGATTTTAAGCGGTAATGCAGGGGCACAGAGACAGAATGAAGCTTCTTTATATTTAAAAGCGACATCCCTTGCTCCGTCTGAAGCGAGAGGGGTATTTAAAAATACTTCTCTGGATATGAGAAGATACAAGAAGCTGAAACTTTTTGTACACGCTCAGGATCCTGGTAAAAGAGTATTCGGTTTTAATAAAGAAACCAAATTCTTCATCCGTTTAGGTAGTGATGCCACAGATAACTATTATGAATATGAATCTTCACTCTTCGTTACACCATCTACCGCTACAACACCTATGGAAATCTGGCCGATGGAAAATGATGTGGATTTAAATATTCAGGATTTTGTGGACGCTAAAATAAGAAGAGATAAAAATCACCCGACGCAAATTGTACAAAGATTAAAAGATGAGGTTTTTGATCCGGGGAATACTTTTAAAAGTCTTTACATTAAAGGTCGACCAAGTTTAGGAAATATCACGACCATTATGATAGGGATCAGAAATGGTTTTGAAAGAGGAACTTCCGCAGCTGTCGCAATCGACAGAATTCTTTGGGTAAACGAAATTCGTCTTTCCGAAATAGAAAACGACGGAGGGTATGCAGGAAACGCCAGCTTAAACTTCAACCTTGGAGACTTTGCAACCGTGAATACAAGTGCTTCTTATACTTCAGTAGGATTTGGAAACATCGATTCTAAACCTGCAGAAAGACATCAGTCTACTCAGTCTGCATTCAGTATCAATACAGCCGTAAATGTAGATAAGTTTTTGCCTGAAAAAAGCGGAGTTAAAATTCCTGTAAATTATTCTTACTCTCAGACTATTGAAGATCCGAAGTACAATCCTCTGGATACGGATGTTGAGTTTAAGAAAGCAGCTAACAAGGAACAGCTTAAAAAAGTAGCAAGAACCTTTACGCAGCAAAGAAGCATAGGTGTTGTGAATATGCATAAAGAAAGAATGAATCCGAACAGGAAACCTAAGTTCTACGATATCGAAAACGTATCGGTAACGGCGGTTTACAACGACGATTATTATAGAGATATTTATACCAAGAAAAATTACAGACAATATCTCAGAGGGTATGTGGATTACAACTACACATTCAAACCTTGGGTAATCCGTCCGTTCAATAAAATGATAAGCGATACCGCGAAGTCTACGAAATATTTAAGGTGGGTAAAAGAATTTAACTTTAATCCTATTCCTACAAGATTCTCTTTCAGAACTGAAATCGACAGAAATTACAACGAATTGCAGTTTAGAAATATCGATGCGATTCTTACAGGGAATTATGGTGATGACTTTGCTGCTATTAAAAACAGAAACTTCTATTTCGGATGGCAGTATGGTTTAGGATTTAATTTTACTAAATCTTTAAAACTGGAAATCAACTCGGCTACCAGAACATTGAATGATAATGTAGATGTAAACTCAATGGACAACAGTTCTATCTTTGGAAATGTTTTCAGAGCAGGAAGACCGGTACTGTACAATCACAGAGTTCAGCTGAATTATAAATTACCATTCCAGTATCTTCCTTATCTGGATTTCATCGATGCAGAATTAGGATACGGATTTACCTACAACTGGAATGCAAGATCTACCGTATTGCTGTCGAGTCCGGATGGAAGCTTAGGTTCGGTAGGGCAGAATACCAATGTTATTCAGGCAACAGGAACGGCAGATTTTACGAAGTTCTTCGGACAGTTTAAATATTTCAAAAATATTTCAGCAAAATTACAGAAACGTAAGCAGGAAATAGATTCTTTAAATAATGCCTACACCCAACAGTGGGAGAAGAAAAGATATGCTTATAAAAAATATAAGTTTAAATCCAGACTTACGCCGCTTCAGAGCATGGCTTATTTATTAACATCTATGAAGCAGTTGGATATTAATTACTCTGAAAATAACGGAACCGTTCTTCCGGGGCTGCTTTCTGCTCCGAACTGGTATGGTTACGGACAGACTTTGGGAGGTCCTACGATCGGATTCCTTTTTGGCTCTCAGGCGGACATCAGAAGAACGGTAATGGAAAACGGATGGGTGAGTGATTCTCAATTTATGACAGATCCTTATGTGAGGATGTCAACGCGCGAATTAAGAGCCAATTTGCAGATAATACCTATGAATGATCTTCGGATTGATATCAACGCATTGCATAATTACAACCGCAACTTTACCCATACAGGATTCAATTACAGAGATCCGAACACAGGAGTTGCCAATCCGAATTATACATTTGCGAATGATTTGGTAACATACTCCAATTCGGTTGTTTTACTGAAAACGGCATTCAA
>NZ_JBBCQL010000256.1:0-6078 GCF_037149975.1 Chryseobacterium sp. VD8
ACTTGACATTGGCTATAGGATTGATTTATTGGTTGAGAGAAAAGTTGTTGTTGAAATAAAATCCGTAGAATCATTAAATGAAATTCATATTGCTCAAGTTTTAACGTATTTAAAATTAAGCAATTGTAAATTGGGTTTATTGATTAATTTTAACTCAGTTTTATTTAAAAATGGGGTTAAAAGATTAATCAACGGAACGATATAAAATTTAGAATATTCATTGTGAACATTGTGTATAACTTTGTGAACTTAGGGGTTTATTCACCACGAAAAACACAAGTTTTTTAACACAGAAAAAGAAAACATGAAAAATTTATTTTGTGAACCTTGTGAAAACCTTTGTGCCCTTTGTGGTAAAAAAAGAAAACAAAATGCAGTCTAAAGAAAATTTAACTTGTACGGAACAAGTCCGCGTAAGATTCAACGAAACAGATCCGTTGGGAATTGTGTGGCACGGACATTACATCGTTTATTTTGAAGACGGAAGAGAAGCTTTCGGAAGACAGCACGGTTTAACATATCTTGATATTCAGAAAGCGGGATTTGTAACTCCGATTGTAAAAAGCACCTGCGAACATTTTCTGCCTTTAAAATATGGCGAAACCTTCAGAATTGTAACGACTTTCGTCAATTCAAATTCTGCGAAATTGATCTATAAATATGAGCTTTTTAACGAAGAAGATAAATTGGTCTGTTCAGGGGAAACCATTCAGGTTTTTCTGGATTCTGATAACAATTTATGCTTGTATAATCCTGAGTTTTTTCAGGCATGGAAAGATAAAATGGGACTCTGATGAAGAAAGAAGTTTATATTACAGATTATAACTGCGTCACGCCTTTAGGTTTTGACGTTTCTTCAAACTGGAATGCTCTTGTTGAAGGAAAATCCGGCGTAGGTTTACATAAAATCATCGAAAATCAGGAGCCTTTTTATGCTTCGATGATTGATTCTGAAAAATTAGATGAAGAATTTAATAGATTCTTCAATTCCGCTCAGAAATCGGAGATTCAGCGTTTAGCCAATGACAACGTGAGCTTTACAAGACTTGAAAAAATGTTTTTGCTGAGCTTAAAACCTTTGGTTGAAAGACACTCAATCTCAGAAGAAACCGCTTTTATTTTATCTACCACAAAAGGAAACATCAGCTTATTAAAAAATCAGGAAACATTACCGGAAAGCGTTTTTCTTTCTAATTTAGCACAAAAAATAGCTGATTTTTTCGGTTTTAAAACAAAGCCCATTGTAGTTTCTAACGCCTGTGTTTCGGGAGTAATGGCAATGAGTGTTGCTAAAAATATGATTCAGGCAGGAAAATATAAAGATGCTTTTGTTGTTGCCGGAGACGAAATTTCAGAATTTGTGATTTCGGGTTTTAATTCTTTTCAGGCAATCGGAACCGATATTTGCAAACCTTATGATAAAAACCGTGACGGAATCAATATCGGCGAAGCGGCAGCGGCAGTTTACATCACTTCAATACGAGATGAAAACGAAAAATTTAGTTTTAAAATTCTGGGAGACTCTGCAATTAACGATGCAAACCATATTTCCGGACCTTCGAGAACGGGAGACGGATTGTTTGCAAGCATCAACAACGCAATGACAGAAGCTCAGGTTTTAGCAGAAAAAATAGACTTTATCTCTGCACACGGAACGGCGACGATATACAATGACGAAATGGAAGCCATCGCTTTCAACAGAATGAATTTACAAAACATTCCTCTACATAGTTTAAAAGCGTATTACGGACACTGTTTAGGCGCATCGGGATTGCTGGAAAGCATCATTTCCATGGAAAGTGCATTGAAAAATACTTTAATCCCATCCAAAAATTTTGAAGAAACCGGAACTTCTCAATCTTTGAATATTATCAGAGAAAACCAATCCACAGAAATTAAATATATTCTGAAAACAGCTTCCGGTTTTGGGGGATGCAATGCCGCGATTGTTTTAGAAAAATGCTGAAAATAATTTTGTAATTTTATAAAATTAAAGTTTTAGGAAATGGAATCTACAGTAGACATCAGAAAAAGAATTCACGAATTCATTGATAGTGCAGATGAAAGAATTTTGCGCATTTTCAAAGGAATTATTGATGCTGAAGAAGAGGAAGATAATTATTCTGTTCCAGACTCACACTATGATGTAATAAATGAAAGAAGAGAAAAATATATAAAAGGAGAAAGCAAATCTTACACTTGGGAGGAAATTCAGGAAAAAGCTAAATCTGCTTTAAAATGATTTACGAATTAATTATACAAGAAGAAGCAAGTTTAGAAATTCTTGAAGCCTATATTTATTATGAAAATGCACAAAAAGGCTTGGGCGAAAAATTCATGAAGCAACTAAACAAATACTTTGTTAGAATTCAAAACCACCCAAAACATTTCGAGATTAAAAAAAATTACAGAGAGGCATTTGTACAGAAGTTTCCTTATCTCATAATTTTTGATATTATTGATAACAAAATCATTATACTATCTGTTTTCAACACCCATCAAAATCCAACAAAAAAGCCTTAAACTTTATTCATGAAGAAAACAGACATCTGCACCATAGAAAATTCAAAAATAGTTCTAAACAACGAGGTTATTTTTGAAACCCCGACTGAAAACTTCTCAGACTTTGCGAAAGAAGCCTATAAAAGCTTAGCGCTGAATTATCCTAAATTTCATAAAATGGATCATTTAAGCAAACTCGCTTTTCTTGCTTCTGAAATTATTCTCAAGGATGAAGACCAAAGCAAAACCGCATTGGTTTTTGCAAACAGATCATCAAGTTTAGACACGGATTTTAAATATCAGGAAAGCATCAATTCTCAGGAAAATTACTTTCCGAGTCCCGCGGTTTTTGTGTATACTTTACCGAATATCTGCGTGGGTGAAATCAGCATCAGACGCAAAATGCAGACCGAAAATGCGTTTTTTGTTTTGGATGAATTGGATGAAGAATTTTTAAGCAATTATTCAGCACAGCTTTTACAGTCCGGAAAGGCAGATAAAGTATTGTGCGGCTGGGTAGAACTATATCAGGAAAGTTACAAAGCTTTTGTATATTTGCTGACATTATAAATTTGATAATTTGAAAATGTGCTGATTTGAACATGTAAAATCATGTCAATAAAGCATAACAATTAGTTAATACATTTTCAAATTATCTCATTAACATATTTTCAAATTAATTTTATGGAAAACTTAAGAGAAGAATTAAAACACAAAATCGTAGAAGTTCTTAATTTAGAAGACGTTGCAGTAGAAGAAATCAAAGATACAGATCCTTTATTTGGAGGAGGTCTTGGTTTGGATTCTATTGATGCTCTGGAGCTGATCGTTCTTTTGGATAAAGAATACGGAATAAAATTAGCCGATCCGAAAAAAGGAAAGGAGATTTTTACGTCCATCGAAACCATGGCAAAATTCATCGAAGAAAACAGAACAAAATAATCCAATCTAACAATGTATCAATTTAGCAATGTACCAATATTGTTATGCTGTTAAACTGATACATTGGTACATTATTAAAAGATGGGTCAAAAAATTGCCATAACAGGAATGGGCATCATTTCCGCCATTGGAAACAATGTGGAGGAAAATCTGAGTTCGCTGACTTCCGGAAAGCACGGGATTTTGGACATTACTTTGTTTGAAACACGTCATAAAGGAAATATCAAAACAGGCGAAATCAAATTGTCTAATGAGGAACTTGCCGCAAAACTTCAGCTCAAAGAAGATCATCATGCAACAAGAACCGCTTTGTTAGGAATGATGGCTGCAAAAGAAGCCGTAGAAAGTGCCGGAATTTCGGATATTAATGAATATAAAACGGGACTGATTTCTTCAACCAGTGTTGGCGGAATGGATGTTACCGAAAAATATTTCTATTCCTACGAAGATTTTCCTGAAAAGCAAAAATACATTGACTCACACGATTCAGGAAATTCATCCTTACTGATTGCAGATTATCTCGGATTAAAAGGTATGGTTTCCACCATCAGTACAGCTTGCTCATCGGCGGCAAACGCTATTATGATGGCCGCAAAACTCATTAAAAACGGCGTTTTAGACCGTGTAATTGTCGGCGGAACAGATTCTCTTTCAAAATTTACTTTGAACGGTTTCAATACGTTGATGATTTTAACGGATGCTTACAATACGCCTTTCGACAACGACAGAAAAGGTCTGAATCTGGGTGAAGCTGCCGCGTTCATCGTTTTAGAATCTGATGAAGTCGTAAAAAAAGAAAATAAAAAAGTTTTGGGTTATCTCTCCGGTTACGGAAATGCCAATGACGCACATCACCAAACTGCTTCTTCGGAAAACGGACAGGGTGCCTATTTAGCGATGGAAAAAGCATTAAAAGTTTCGGGCTTAGATAAAGAAAATATCGATTATATCAACGTTCACGGAACGGCAACGCCAAATAACGATTTATCGGAAGGAATTGCGATGATCCGGATTTTCGGGGAAAACAATGTTCCCGAATTCAGTTCTACAAAAGCATTTACAGGTCATACGCTGGCTGCAGCGGCGGGAATTGAAGCCGTGTATTCTCTTTTGGCAATTCAAAATAATATCATTTTCCCGAATCTGAACTTTAAAACAAAAATGGCAGAGTTTGATTTAACGCCGGTAACGGAGCTTAAAGAGAAAAATATCAACCACGTTCTTTCCAATTCGTTTGGTTTTGGAGGAAATTGTTCAACTTTAATTTTCTCAAAATCATGAGCGCCGTTTACATCAACAGTGCAGCCTGTATTTCAGCTCAGGACACTTTAAATGAAAATTTTTTCCGGAATCTCAAGCCTGAAAATTCAGTTCAGGTTTTAAAAGCTATTGAACCTGTTTACAAAGAATTCATTCCTCCGGCAATGATCCGAAGAATGTCTAAAACGGTAAAAATGAGTTCCGTAGCTTCTCAATATGCTTTAAAAGAAGCAGGAATTGAAAATCTAGATGCGATTATCACAGGAACAGGAATGGGCTGTTCTCAGGATTCGGAAAAGTTTCTGAAAAATGTGCTGGATAATCATGAAGAGTTTCTGACTCCAACCTATTTTATTCAGTCTACTCATAATACGGTTGCCGGACAAATTGCTTTGGGTTTGCAATGTCATGCGTACAATTTCACCTATGTAAATTCTTCTTCATCTTTGGAATTTTCGTTTTTAGACGGAAAATTACAAATTAATGATGGTGAAGCTGAAAACGTTTTGGTTGGTTCTACCGACGAACAGACCGAAAGAGTGATGGAACTGTACAAATTAAATAAAACGATTAAAAAAGAAGAAAATCTTCCCGTTGATTTTCTTAATTCTGATACAGAAGGCGTCATTTGGGGAGAAGGTGCCAGTTTTTTTGTCTTAGGAAAGGAAAAAACAGAAAGCTCTTATGCTCAATTAACAGATATTCTGATTACTAACAAATTAGAATTGGAAGAAACTCAGCAGTTTATTGAAGATTTTATGGCTAAAAATAATTTGACGAATAAAGATATCGATGCGGTTATTTTAGGTTTCAGCGGAGATTCAAAATCGGATGTTTATTATAAAAATGCAATGGCTCTGTTTGACAACTCGGCTTTGCTGTATTACAAACATTTAAGCGGAGAATTTAATACGGCAAGTGGTTTTTCGACGTTCATAGCTTGTCATATCCTTAAAAATCAGGAGATTCCGAAAGTGATGATGATTAATGATCTGAAAAAGGAAGAGATTAAAAATATTCTGCTTTACAATCATTTAGGAGGGAATGATCACAGTCTGGTTTTGTTGGGAAAGGGTTAAAATTAAAACCTGTGAGGTTTGGAACATAAAAAAATAAAGTAGAAAACATTTTGCTTTACAAGTATTTAAAAGAAAATAATCGCTGTCAGATTTTGTTGGGAAAGCATAAAATTAAAACCTCACAGGTTTTTGAAACCTGTGAGGTTTGGAACTTAAAAAATAAAGAAGACATATTGCTTTACAAGTATTTAAAAAGAAAATAATCACAGCTTAGTTTTGTTGGGGAAATCTTAAAAATTAAAACCTCACAGGTTTTAAAAACCTGTGAGGTTTGGAGTTAAGACTCTTCATTCCG
>NZ_JBBCQL010000257.1:0-6018 GCF_037149975.1 Chryseobacterium sp. VD8
GATGAACCGTCTTTTGCAGGGCGATGTAGGTTCAGGAAAAACCATGGTTGCTCTTTTAACGATGCTTATAGCAAAAGACAATGGTTTCCAAAGCTGCATCATGGCTCCTACAGAAATTCTTGCCCAGCAGCATTACAACGGAATTAAAGAGCTCTTAGAAAAAACGGAAGTTAAAATCCTGCTTTTAACAGGTTCCACAAAAAAATCCGAACGGAATAAAATTCATGAAGAATTGGAAAACGGTGAACTTTCTATTCTTGTAGGAACCCATGCCGTTCTGGAGGATAAAGTGAAATTTAAGAATCTCGGTTTGGCAATTATCGACGAACAACACAGATTTGGAGTGGCACAAAGAGCAAAACTTTGGGCAAAAAATAAAATACCTCCTCATATTCTGGTCATGACAGCAACTCCGATTCCGAGAACTCTCGCGATGAGCTTTTATTCTGATCTTGATGTCTCGGTTATTGATGAACTTCCTATCGGAAGAAAGCCTATCATTACGGCTCACCGAAGAGAAAAAGACCGTGCTTATGTTTATAATTTCTGCCGCGAGGAAATCCAGAAAGGACGCCAGGTTTATTTTGTGTACCCTTTAATTGAAGAATCTGAAACTTTAGATTACAAAAACCTGATGGAAGGTCTGGAAAATGTGATGGATAATTTCACACACTATAACGTAGCCATGCTCCACGGAAAAATGAAACCGGATGAAAAAGATGCTGCCATGAATTATTTTGCCTCCGGAAAAGCAGAAATTATGGTTGCCACAACAGTAATTGAAGTCGGGGTAAACGTTCCGAATGCTTCTGTAATGGTTATTGAAAGTTCTGAAAGATTTGGGCTTTCGCAGCTCCACCAGCTTCGCGGACGCGTCGGTCGCGGTGCGGAACAGAGTTATTGCATTCTGATGACTTCGGATAAATTATCTAAAGACAGCAGAACCCGCGTAAAAACAATGGTAGAAACCAACGATGGCTTCAAAATTTCTGAGGTTGATATGCAGCTTCGAGGTCCCGGCGATATTCTGGGAACCCAGCAAAGCGGTGTTGTAGATTTTAAAAGGCTGGATCTTGTGAATGATTCTGCTATTATTAAGGCAACAAAAAAGACGGTAGAAAAAATTTTAGAAGCCGATCCGCTGTTATCAAGACCGGAAAACCAGATCATTAAGAATTATTATCTGAGAAATTATAACGGTAAAAACAAATGGAGTAAAATTTCCTGAAAACAAAAAACCGCGAAAAGATCTTGTCTTCACGCGGCTTCCCCTTATAAAACTGTTATTTGAAGAAAATTTACTTTACTTCTTTAAAAATTCACTTCGCTTTTCGCTTAATATTTTGTGATGTGGTGTGTTGATATGATAATGTTATGATGTTTAAGCTTAAAAATTAAAGTAAAAAAAACAAAATGAATTATGTTTCCAATTGCTTATTTATAAAAACTAACTAGGTTTCTGACAAAGGATTTGAAAAATGAAACGATATATTCCTTTGGCAGTACTGAGTTTTCATGATTGTACCGTTTTGTTTAAAGATCTTCTGCGCTTTTAATTGGAAATTATTATAATTCATTTTGTTTAACTAACATTGTGATTTATATAATTTATTTCAAGATTGAAACAATTGTTATTCATTCATTTATCGTTTTTTTGATATAATAAATCTGTGTTTCAATTTCGGTAATGCTTCACAGACAATATAAGTATCTTCTCTACTTAATTATCACCTTTGTGTGAGTATTACTTTACAAATATAAAACTTTAATTTTAATTCCAAAATAATTTAACCATAATTTTTCACAGTTTCATGATAAAATTATTTCTGTTGAATCCTGAAGTATGATACTGCCAGTTTATAGCAATAATTTCGTTCACTATTTTTTTCATATCATTATAATTATCAGGAAGTTCCATTACTATATTTGCTCCTTTAACCAGAAACTCATCTTTGTCTTCATTTTTAAAATTATCTGAATAAATAACAAGAATCGTATTATTAAACTTGATATCTCCTTTAATTTCAGATAAAAATTCAGAAGCACATTTTTCGATCAGATCTTTACTGATCCATAATATTTCAGGAACAGGAATATCTTCTTCAGCCAATGATTGTAAAGCAGATTGTATATGATGAAGAACATTTGCTCTGACGGCTATTTTTGAATCCTTGAATATATTCTCAAAAAAGATCCGTTTTCCTTCATCTTCTTCTGCAAGAATGATATTCAGATAATCTTTGATCATACAGCCTTCAGATATTGTTCATTTGTATGTGAGGATTTCCTTCTCAGTGCAATAATTTTCTGGAATTGCGAAGGCGTCATACCGGTAGTATTTTTAAACTGTGTGCTGAGATGTGCCACACTCGAGTAATTCAGACGGTAAGCAATTTCCGTAAAACTAAGCTTTTTACTTATAATGAGCTCTTTTGCAAATTCTATTTTACGGATGATAAGAAAGTTTTCAATAGACGTATGGGTAATTTCAGAGAACAGATTAGAAAGATATCCGTAGCTGTGATTCAGCTTTTCAGAAATATAGATGGAAGCTTTTACAGAAATACCTTCTTCTGAAGAGATCAGCTCCACAATGGCATCTTTAATCTTCTGTACCAATGCAGCTTTCTGATTTTCAATAATTTCTATTCCGTAATCTTCCAGATTTTTTTTGAAAGTTGTATGCTGTTCCTGGGTAAGAGATTCATAGAATTCTACTTCACCAAAGTTCAAAAGCCTGTACTTGAGACCATGCTCCCGAAGCTTTTCGTCAAGTATTTTTTTACAGAGGGTATTAAAGTCAAACTTTACGTACATTTTCATCTTTTATAAATCCTTTTATGTTTATTGTAAATATAAAAATTTTATTTCAATTAAATGTGATATAATTTAAATTTGTTATTTCTAGCATAAATAAAAAATTCCTGCATTAATTAATACAGGAATTTAAACACTAAGGATGAAAAAAAATATATACTGATAAAAAGCTAAAAAAGCTTAGCACCAAGCATATGAATGTACTGTTTTAGGTGATTTGGTATTGCAAAGATGGACAAAATAAATAAATCACATTTTATAGAATTATGTTTAAGATTTATAAAATTCCAATCTGCAGCATCTTAAAATACAAATTCCATCAGGAAATCATCCATAACAAAACCGTCCCCAATATTCAGAACCACTTCATCATACACTTTAAAACCCTGAGATTCATAGAACTTTTTAGCGCTATTTTCTTTATTTACATTCAGAATAATTCTTTTATCATTACTCTCAGAAATTTTCTGCTTTAAAAAATTCAGGGCTTCTTTTCCGAAACCTTTTCCCTTACTTTCAGGAACCAGATAAATCCTGTGAAGTTTGGTTGTCTGTTCTTCATATCCGTTTTCATATCCCATAAAACCTTCAAAAGAATTGCTATTTTCATCAAAAATCAAGAAATAATGATAATCAGGATTCTTCAAATGTGTAGAAATTTCTTCTTCAGAATACATTTTTCCCAACATATAATTAATCTGTTCGGCAGAAATAATTCCTGAATAGGCACTTTCCCAGGATCTTCTTGCCAAATTCTGGATCAGAGGAATATCTTTTTCTGTAGCTTCTATTAATTTCATATAATTAAATTTTAAAAATTGAAAAAGGTGAAAGAACTTATCTTTCACCTGATATTTTTAGTATTGCTTCAAATGTTATTGCAGATTCACAATTCATTTTAAAGCAGATGACTGCAATTCTCTTTTAAATATTCGCCATTTCAGCTTTAATTTTTGCATGAAGACCTTCTGAAGCAGCTACCAAAGGAAGTCTCAGATAATTTTTGATGATTCCCATTTCTGCCAAAATTACCTTAACTCCACAAGGATTTCCTTCTGCAAAAATCAGTCTTGTGATCTCAACCAACTTGTTATGAATTTCATATGCTTCATCCACTTTTTTATCAAAAGCTAACTGAACCATGGTAGAAAATTCTTTAGGATAAGCCTGTCCGATTACAGAAATTACCCCTGCTCCACCAGCCAAAGTTACAGGAAGTGTATATTCATCATCTCCTGAAACCAGATTGAAACCTTCCGGTTTTTTTCTTAATATATCAAAATACTGAAGAATATTCGGAGCCGCTTCTTTTATCAGGAACAGGTTCGGAAATTCTTTTGCCAGACGCAGTGTTGTTTCTGCCTCAACATTCTGCCCTGTTCTGGAAGGTACATTATAAATGATAATATTTTTTCCTGTGGAAGCCAACGCTTTGTAATGCTGATAAAGCCCTTCCTGATTAGGTTTGTTATAATAAGGAGACACAGAAAGTACTGCTGTAAATTCAGAAAGATCAGCTTCTTCAATCTGTTTCTTAACTTCAAGAGTATTATTTCCGCCGATTCCTAAAACCAAAGGAACGCGTTTATTATTAACCTTAATGATGTGTTCAACCACCTGTTTTTTTTCTTCAGCAGAAAGTGTTGCAGCTTCCGCTGTAGTTCCCAAAACAACTAAATAACTGGTTCCGTTTTCGATATTGTAGTCTACCAATTTTGTTAAACTTTCGAAATCTACGGATAAATCTTCATTAAAGGGCGTTACCAAAGCAACACCTACTCCTTTTAAAATGCTCATCTGTTAGAATTATTTTTGCCAAATTTAATCATTTACGAGAAGAATTTCTAATAATTAATAATGTTTTATTATACATATAATTATATTTGCATATACTAAAAAAAGTATGGCTAAGTTATCTGCTAAAATGTTTATCCAATAGACTGATAAGTACAGATGCTTTAATAAATAATTTACAGCGTATGAAAAATAAATTCTTGTTATTAGGAATTGCTCTGGCTACTCTTTCGGCTTGTAAGACGGCTTCTTCGGCTTCTTCCATGCAGATTGCGAATGTGAGAACCCAGAAAAATATTTCTATTAATAATGAGCTGAAAAATGATGAGGAATTTGTAAAAATTATTGAACCTTACAAACTGAAACTGGACAAAGAAATGAACCAAAAGATCTCTCATACCAATACAGATCTTACAAAACAGGGGGATAACAGTAATTTAGGCAATCTTTTAGCAGATTATACTTTTGACGGAGCTGATGTATGGGCAAAGAAAAATTTACAGAAAAATGTAGACGCAGCTCTCATCAACATCGGAGGAATCCGTACCACGATCGGGAAAGGAGATATTTTACTGAAAAGTGTTTTTGAAGTGATGCCTTTTGAAAATGAAGTAATTATCGTAAAAATGAAAGGCAGCGATCTACAGGGACTTTTTGATTATTATGCAGAACATCAGGTAAACAATCCTGTTTCTCATTTATATATAGAAACCAATAATAAACAGCTAACCAAAGCTTTAATCAACGGAAAAGCAGTAAATCCGGATCAGGATTATTATCTTGCAACTTCAGACTATCTTGCATTGGGAGGCGATAATATGAAATTCTTCTCGAAAGGAGAAATGATTCCTACAGGAATGAAATTAAGAGATCTTTTCATTGATTATTTTAAGAAAAATCCTGAAGTAGTTTCTAATACAGATGTTCGTTTAAATTTTATCGGTAAGAAGTAATGGATAGAAAAAGTTTTTTAAAAGCAATAGGAGGCGGAACTTTAGCAATGGCTTTAGCTCCCAATATGATGATGGCGGAAGAATTAAACCTTCTTGATTTAAAGTCCGCAACGAAACTTACTATTCTTCACACCAACGATCAGCACAGCAGAATAGAGCCTTTTGACGCTAGCTATACGAAAAATCCTAATCAGGGAGGTTTTGCAAGGAGAGCAAGTTTAATACAGCAGATCAGAAATCAGGAAAGCAATGTTTTACTTCTGGATTCGGGAGATATATTTCAGGGAACTCCCTATTTCAATTTTTTCGGAGGGGAACTGGAATTCAAATTAATGTCGATGATGAAGTATGATGCTTCCACAATGGGAAATCACGATTTTGATAATGGACTGAATGGTTTTTTAAAGGTGTTACCCAATGCAAAATTCCCTTTCATCTGTTCAAATTACGATTT
>NZ_JBBCQL010000258.1:0-5959 GCF_037149975.1 Chryseobacterium sp. VD8
CCAAGAGCGGGGAGATTTTCTTTCAAATCCAATGACTCAATACTTTTTTGGCGAATTGCATTATTTGCAATACTCATATTACCCATGCTAATTTTCTCAAAAGAAGTATTGTTTTCAATATATAGTGAAGTCATTAAATTGTAATCCATAGGCTCAAGCTCTTCCATTAACTCTTTAATTCCTGAAATATTTCTTTTTGCTATTGCAGTGTGACTCTTAAAATCTATAATACATAAATATCCCAATTTAGTTTCTTCCCATTTATTTACATAAATATCAAGAAACGAAGGCTTCTTTGTATATTTAAATACAATAATTGAATATTCTGCAATAGTATTTGCATCAAATTCTTCTTTTACTTTAATGGTTTCTAAAAGGGAATGTCCATCTTTTTCTTTAGACGCTTCTTTAAAAGAAGACTTAATTAGTCTTTTTGATAAATATCCTTCTTTTTCCTTTATAAAAAAATAAGCATTCTCATGTAGCACTATATTTTCAGTTAATTCTTTTTCATTCATAATGATATTTACATTTTTATTAATTTAAAAATATAAATATAATATTCCGAAACCTTACGGAAAACCGTACTTTCCCTGAATTTTCAACAAAAAAAACCACCCTTTCGGATGGTTTTCAATAAATAAAATCAAAAAGTTTAAATTTTATCCAAAATCTTCTTCGGCAGTACTTTTACCAATTGAGATTTGTATTCATTTTCGAGGATCACAAACTTCCAGTATTTTTTGTCTTTGGAAACCGCACAGGCTTTCATATTAGCATTGATGACGTAAGAATTTTCCTTCGCAGCATACTGTACATTGTTTTTGCCGTATTTCTGAATCAGCATCGCTTGGATTTTCTTCTTCATGTCTTCATTCAGGGAACCGACATTGCATTTCAGCTTCAGAAAATAATTGACGATGGAGAAATATTCTTTATCAATCTGTTCCGGCTTTGCAATATTCCCAAACTTAAAATCCTGAATTTCAATCTTCATAAAAGGATTGTTGTAGGTAATGTTCAGAATCTGCGTCATCTGATCTTTCGGAATCACCGTGAAAAATTTCGGATAAATGCAGTTCACCGACTGATCGATTTTCTTTGTTTTAATGGTATTCACGAAATACGACAGTGATTGTTTAATGGCTGCTTCTTCCGGATTTGCCTTCGTCTGAGCAAAAGACATCAACGACAGGAACATGAACAGAAACAGGAATGATTTGGTTTTCATAATTTTAAATAGACAGTTGTTACGATTTTAAAAGAAGATTCTTTCCTTCTTCCTGAAATCTGTCGCAGAAGTCCGGTGAATCGTTACAAACAAACAGCAATGAAAAAAGCCATCCTTTCGGACGGCTTTCAGAATATTGTAAGATTCAGATTATTTTACTTTTACAAGCTCAACATCAAAGATCAGCCACGCGTTTGGCGGAATCACTCCTCCTGCTCCTCTTTCTCCGTAACCCATTGCCGGCGGAATCAGTAAAGTAGCCGTTTCACCTTCTTTTAACAAAAGGATTCCTTCGTCCCAGCCTTTAATTACTCTTCCCATCCCGATAGGAATTTCAATCGGCTCATTTCTTTTGAAAGAAGAATCGAATTCCGATCCGTCTACCAGTTTTCCTGCATAATGTACAGAAACGTTATCACCCGCTTTCGGAGCTTTTCCTTCTGTTGTTTTCGTGATTTTATAGTAAAGACCGGATTCTGTTTTCTGCATTCCTGCTTTCAGATCTTCAACCATTTTCTCCTGATTGGCTTTGAATTCGGCTTCTTTTTTAGCTTTTTCAGCTTCTTCTTTTGCTAAAAATGCTTTGTTGTTTTCTGCAATTTTAGCTTTTCCTTCTGTAAACGTTTTTGCTGCATCGTAGTTTTTGTATTCGTCTCCTTTGCTGAAAACAGAAACTTTTTCCAAAACAATGTCAGTTTTAGGCTTATCCTGCGCTCCTTTTTCTACATTCGCAATCGCATCGATTACATCTTCTCCTTTTACCACTTTTCCGAAAATCGTGTGTTTTCCGTCTAACCAAGGTGTAGCCACTTCCGTGATGAAGAACTGGGAACCATTGGTATTCGGTCCCGAATTCGCCATAGAAAGCACTCCTTTTCCGGTATGCTTAAGATCGTTTCTTTCGTCCTCGAATTTATATCCCGGATCTCCCATTCCTGTTCCCTGAGGATCTCCCCCTTGAATCATGAAATCTTTAATCACTCTGTGGAAAATCGTTCCGTCATAATAAGGAACCCCTTTCGCTTTCGCTTTGTTATCGATTTTTCCTTCTGCAAGACCAATAAAATTAGCCACAGTTACCGGTGCTTTTTTATCCTCGAATTTTACGATCAAATTACCTTTTGTCGTCTGAAGATTCGCATAAAGTCCGTCATTAAGACCTTCGTAAGTTTCTTTGTCTACGTTCATTTTTTTATAAATTGGTGTACAACTCATCAGCGAAACACTTGCCGCCGCCAGAATTATATTCTTGTTAAACAATTTCATGGATTATAATGCTTTTAATTTTATGATTAATGGGATGTCATTATCTATTTTCTTCTCATCTCCGTACGTTCCATACGCCAGTGCAGACGGAACCAGAAGCGTAACTTCCTCACCGTCGTGTATAAAACGCAAAGCATCTTCTACCGCCTTCAGTTCATCAAAATGACCGAATTTGGCATCTCTTCTTGCGATTGGCTGATCGTAGATTTTCGTCTGATCAAAGTCGTACAGATCGTAAGAATAGGAAATCAGCGTATTGTCCTGCCTTCTCTGCCTTTGGTCAAAACCTTCCGTATTTGTCCAGTAATTAAGCTGCGTAGGATAAAACTTTACCGGCTGACTGCCAATCCATTCCTGAATATGGTATCTTTCCTGTGCATTCAGGTTTTTCATCCTGTTTTTGGAAACATCCAGATCGTTCTTGCTGAGAACGCCGCCAACGGGAGGATGAGTCTGCGCATTTTTGCTGCAGCTCAGTAAACCCAATATCGATATGAAGAGTATTTTTTTCATAAACTTTTGCGAAAATACACATTTCGGGAATCAATTACAAAACTTCAGGAACTTATTGAATTAAAAATTGTGACAATTTCTCTGTCTTCCTGAGTGTGAAACAGTCGAAGGATTAGGATGTAAATTTCCACTGCTTTTGAAAGGATTTTTATTTTTCAGGAGCTTTATCGCGCTTTCCGCACTCGCTATTTTTTTAGTTTACGGCGCGGCTTCGCCGCGCCGTAAACTAAAAAAATGAGCTCAGACAATTGCTCCAATCCCGGCTAGGATTGCAGACGTTCCTTACAACACCCTAAACAAGTACAGCTTGTTATTTTATTAAAAACTTTAACGAGTTATGTCATTCTGAATGAAATTTTGCGAAGCAATATGAAAGGAAGAATCTTTTGCTTTATCTCTAGCAGATTTTGCAGATTACGCAGATTTTTTTCACTGTAAAATTGTTTATCCTTTTTTAAATGTTTTAACTGCATTTTTGTCATCCTGAAAGGCTTTCAACGATACATTGAAAACTTTTTTTAGATGCTTTCAGCATGACAAAGATACTGTAAATAATTTAACAGATTACGCGGATTTATTCTAATTTATCATCTGCTAAATTTGCAAAATCTGCGAGAGATAATAATCATGCAGCTTGTCATCCTGAAAGGATCTAAGCAATGAAAGATCAATAAATAAAACATTCAGAAACGAGCTCTTCGACAGGCTCAGAGTGACACTGCGAATACTAAACGAAAGACAAAACAATGAATAATTGTTAACAATTCTTTTTATCTCCCAAAATCTTTAACAATCCCATGTCATTCTGAATGAAATTTTGCGAAGCAATATGGAATGAAGAATCTTTTGAATTATCTCCCGCAGATTTTGCAGATTACGCAGATTTTTTCAATGTAAAATTGTTTATCCTTTCTCAATCCATTGACAGCGTTTTTGTCATCCTGAAAAGGATTTCAACGATACATTGAAAACTTTGCTTAGATGCTTTCAGCATGACAAACATACTGTAAATAATTTAGCAGATCACGCGGATTTTTTACACTTAATCATCTGCGAAATTTGCAAAATCTGTGAGAGATAATAATCATCATGCAGCTTGTCATCCTAAAAGGATCTAAGCAAAGTATAAAAAACAGCGATAAATAAGACATTCGGAATAAAAAACTCTGTGGAGTTTTATCTGTGTAGAAATCATATTTAGACTTACGTTCGGCGTTCCGTAGGAACGCTATCTTTAGAAAATTTATTGAGAATTATAGAGATCAATCCTATGGATTGATAGACTTATTCTTATTTCTACATAGATTCTGCTCCTAAAGGAGCAACCATCTTCACTTCAAACTACTTAACTGATAAAAATTTAAAACAAAAAGCCGGAAAAAATTTCCGGCTTTTCAATATCTAACGTTTAAAAAAAATTAAACTGTTTCCAATACGTGATCCACTAAAACTCTCCATCCGAAAGGATCATCTGAAAGGTTAGTCTGTAGATTAACAAGATCGTTTTTCAAAGTAACTGCGAAGCTTTCTTCGTCTGATAATCTTGGCAATTCAAGCTTTTCTCCTTTATAGCCTAAAGCCTGGAAAACGGTAGTAACCACTGCTGTTCCTACTCCCCAAACTTCTTTCAAAGTTCCGTTTTTCTGAGCTTCTATAACGTCCAGCACTTTAATAGGTTCTACTTTTACTTCAATTCCTCTCTTTTTAGCCAATTGGATGAAGCTGTCTCTTGTAACTCCGTCAAGGATTTTTTCTGAAGTCGGAGGCGTAAAAATCGTATCATTGATTCTTACGAAAACGTTCATCGTACCACTCTCTTCGAAATATTCGTGAGTAGCGTCATCAGTCCAGATAATCTGCTCATACCCTTCTTCAATTGCCAACTGAGTCGGGTAGAAAGAAGCTGCATAGTTTCCGGCAGCTTTCGCAGAACCTACTCCACCGCTTGCCGCTCTTGAATAATGGTCTGAAATTTTTACAGAAACAGGTTCTGTATAATACATCTTTGCAGGAGTTGCAACGATGGCGAACATATATTTATTGGCAACTCTCGCTTTCAATGCTTCTTCTGTAGCGAAAATTAATGGTCTAATGTACAAAGACATACCTTCTCCGGAAGGAATCCATTCTCTGTCGATATCCACCAATGCTTTAAGTCCGTCCAAAAACATTTCTTCCGTTATTTCCGGCATGGCAAGACGTTTTGCCGACTTATTGATACGTTCAAAATTCTTTTCGGGCCTGAAAAGGAAAACCTGTCCGTCTTTGTCTTTGTAGGCTTTCATACCTTCAAAACAAGCCTGTCCGTAATTTACACCCATCATAGCCGGTGTAAACGCTAAAGGACCATAAGGAACCAATTTTACATCACCCCATTTTCCGTTTTCGTACTCACAGATGATCATATGATCGATAAAAGTATTTCCGAATGAAAAATTGTTTGGGTCGAATGTAGAAATTCGGGAGTTTTCAGTTTTTTGAATTATCATTTCTAAAATTTTTTATGAGGTTCTACAAATTTAACATAATTTTCTAAATATAAAAATTTTAGAGTAAATTTGTAAAAAAATAGCTTGAAAAGAGAAATTAAGACCACAAACGACGGCAGCAAAACACTGTTTATCAATGATTTAAATGAAAACTATCATTCACACCATGGTGCATTACAGGAAGCCGAACACGTGTTTATCAAAAATGGATTAAATTTGATAAATGATTACGAAATTAATATTTTAGAACTCGGTTTTGGAACAGGTTTGAATGTTTTGGTAACAATTAATGAATATTTAAAAACTGACAAAAATCATATCATCAACTATTTCACCCTTGAGAAATACCCCATAAATGAATCGGAAATTAACGATTTAGCCTATTTTGAGCTTTTCGATAACCCCGAATTCAAAAATATTTATCAAAAAATTCATCTGGCAGAATGGGAAAAGTCAGAAG
>NZ_JBBCQL010000259.1:0-5913 GCF_037149975.1 Chryseobacterium sp. VD8
TTGCTTTTTGTGCATTAAATTCACCTACTTTTTGTTTTTCAGGTAAAATTTTCCAGTCTATTTTCCTGTCATCGGAAACTTTGTACTCATCCATATCCAAACGATTGAAAAACAAAATTTTATAGTCAGGATAAGATTTTTGAACAACATAAGGAACCATTCCGAACTTAATTTTAGAAAAATCTCCGTTCTGATGTTTCGATTGAGCTTCGATCAACGAATCTGAAATATATTTATCTCTGCTGTAAAATTTCGAACCTTTCTTAGAAACATCAAGATATATCGATTCTGTGATTGATACATCTTTTTTTGTAGAATCTGAAACAAATCTGTACTCATAAACAAAACGTTTGTTTTGGGCATTAAACAACATTCCCAATAGCAACGCAAACGCAATAATGATCTTCTTCATTAATATTTTTTATTTAGTTTAAATTTTTAATTCATAATATTTTTCACCACTTTACAAGGATTTCCCACTGCAACCACATTGTCCGGAATGTCTTTGTTTACGACACTTCCCGCTCCGATCACCGAGTTGTTTCCGATAGAAATTCCGGGAAGAACCACTACATTTCCTCCGAACCATACGTTATCTCCTACTGTAATGGGATGAGCAGATTCAAGACCTTCGTTTCTTTGTTTAAAATCTATGGGATGATTTGCGGTGTAAAAACTACAGTTGGGACCGATAAAAACATGATCTCCGAAAGTTACTTTCGCACAATCCAGAATTACCAGATTATGATTCGAATAGAAATTCTCTCCCACTTCAATATTATATCCGTAATCGCACCAGAAACTGGGTTCTATGCAGATATTCTGTTTTGTTTTGCCTAAAATCTTTCTCAGCAGTGCCGCTCTTCCTTCAGCATCAGAATTTTTCAGAAGGTTGTATTCCTGACAAAGATCTTTTACTTTAATTCTTTCTTCAATAAGTTCCTGGTCGTAATTGGCATTATACAAAAGTCCTTTCGCACATTTTTCCTTTTCCGTCATATTTTATGATTTGCAGTTCTAAAGATAACAAAAACAAAACAGGGCAAAAATTACTTTCGCCCTGTTTAAGAAATATTTAACCTATTATTTTACAAGATCCGGCTCAATAGGATTGTTATTTTTTGCCAGAGATTCTTTTGTTCTCTTTTCCATTTCCCTGAAAACCTGATTAGGATCTGAAATTTCTTTTCCGTCTGAAGTTTTTACTTTAAAAGTCATCTTAGAGTTATCGGTATTTCTCATCATCATTTCCCTCATGTTTTTAGCAGGATCATTTACATAATCTTTCCACGCTTTTCTGAACTGATCTTCCGTTACTTCAAGCTCTTTTCCACCCATCCCGAAAACCCTGATGTTTTGCGGAAGTTCCGGTTCTTTTTCTGAAGCAGCAGCTTGGGTAACCTTTTTATTTCCGACCAAAGTCATGATGTGGGAACCTGTAGTATCTTCAATTTTAACAATCAGTCCCGGTAAACCGTAAAATTTATAAGGTCCGTCCTGAAAAGGAATATCCGTAGAAAACCACGCAATCCATTCTCTTCCGCCAAAGTTTGTGGTTGCTTTCTGCGTATTGTATTCCCCGATTTTCTGCTTGTCGGATAAAATTTTCCATTCCGGTTTCTGATCTTCTCTGATTTTATACTGATCCGAAGAAACACTTCTGAAAAGATATGTTTTAAAATCGGGATAGCTTTTGGTTACTTTGAATGAAACCTGTCCCGGATTTTCTCTTCTGTTAACACTGATATTTCCGGAAAATGATTTGATCTGCTTCTCCAGTTCTGCTCTGGAAGTGGAATCGGCGACAAATTTTGTTCTGCTGTAATAATTCGAACCGTTTTTATCAATATCAAGGTACATCATTTCGCTTTTCACGTCTTCCTTATTATTGAAATCGGGAATGAATTTATAATCATAGAAAAAACGGTTGATCTGTGCATTGGCAAGAATTCCCGCCAATAAAAAGAGGAGTAATTTATATTTCATAAACTTTATTTTAAAAAAAACTCTGCTGTTATTTAGTTTCAAATAATCAGCAGAGTCTAAAAACTTGATTATTTAGTCTGAATTCGGATTTCGCCCTGCATCTTTCCGTCTACATTTCTTTTGTTTACATCCATTCTTTTAATGGTTTTAGAATCCAGAGCCTGCATTTCTTCATTGGTAGATTCTTTTCCGTTAATATAGATCTTCATATCTCCCGCTCCGTTTAGATTTTTGATGCCCGAAGCAACAACAGATTGATTTTTATTATCGATTTTAATATTGTCTGCATGGATTCTGAACACTTTTTCATCCGGGAAACCTCTGAAAGTATTGCCATAAATGTATACTTTTCTGTTTCCGTCCAATGCTCTTCGTTCTGCTTCCAGTTTAGCTCTTTCGCCCTCTAATTTGGCTCTTTTTTCTTCCAGCTTTGCTCTTTCTTTCTCAAGTTTCGCTCTTTTTTTAGCCATTGCCGCAGATTCTTTTACTTTTGGTTCGGAAAAATTGAAGCTGTTTTCAAATTCCGGCGACCATTTCATATCTCTGGAATCACGGAAAGAGTATACTTTTACTTTTGGCGCGTTTGGCGCTTTCGGTGCATTGGGCGGACTTGGAGGAGCATCGGAAAATTCAAAACTCATTTCTGGAATATCAGGAATTTCAATATTAAGTTCTTCCAGATCTTTCATTTGATCTTTCCATTCTTTGGATTTAAAATAATCGTTGATATTAACATCTTTTCCGTCCATTCGGATCACCATTGCCGATTTCAGAAAATCTTTTGAGCTTGCAATTTTTCCGATTTCTCCGGATAATTTTCCGATTTCTTCGAGGTTTTTATTGTACTCGTCACTTTCAGGTTTTAAACTTTTCAGATTCTGGCTTTTTTCCTGAATCTTTTTGCTTAAATCTGCTATTTTTTTGTCGTCTTCCGATTTTTTATACACTTTTGGAGTTACGACAACACGATCTTTTGAATCTGGAGTAATAGTATCTTTTTTAATGATAATTTGATCTCCTTTTTTAATCTGAGAAATGGCTTTCTCAATTTCTATATTCGTTGCTTTAATTTCCTGGTTTTTGGCATTTACCAAATAAGCAAACGCAACAGAAAATACTACCGGCAATGCAAAAATTCTACGCGCATACCCGAATTTGGTTTTAGGTTTTTGTAACATTTTTAATCGTTTTTTTAGATTTGAACTAAGAAACGGACTGGTTGCAGGCAACTGGTTTCCGGAAAAGTGGCTTGCTAAAAGCATCTGCGCAAATGCTTTGGTGTCCGATTGTTTTACGGCTTTTTTATCAGCCAGATATTCGTGAATTAAACTAATTTCTTTTTTGATGAGATGAAAAAAAGGATTGAACCAGAAAACAGAGGTAATAATCTCAATAAAAATTTTATCGAAGGAGTGTTTCTGTTCAATATGCACCATTTCGTGCTTTAAAATCTGTTTTCCGAGATCAGAATTCAGTGTGATGGAATTCTTCCAGAAAAGATTTTTAAAGTAAGAAAAAGGAGCTTCGGATAAGTTTGTATGGTAAAAATTAATCCCGTCGAAACTTTCTTTCTGAAACTGACTTTTAAGCTTTTGGATTCTGAAAATCCCGTAGACGAATCTTCCTAAAAAATAGAAAGAAACAAGTCCCAAAGCCGAAAAAATAATTCTAAAATAAATGTAATCATTGTTTGAGTTTTTAATTGTATTAAAATTCTGTACCTGATCTATCAACTTATACAATTCATTGCTTACTTCAATGGTAAAGTCTTCAACCTTTATTAAAGGAAGCAATAACGAGATGAGCATCGCAGACAAAAGATAAAATCTGTTGTAGTGATGAAACGTCTTGTCTTTTAAAGACAACTGATAATACAGAAACGTTACACCGGAACATAAAATAACTTTTCCGAAATAGAGAAGTACAGTTTCCATGGTTAGTTTTTCTTTTTAAGTTCGTTTAACAGCATCTCAAGATCTTCCACTGTCATTTCATTTTTTTCGACCAGAAAAGAAACGGCACTTTTATAAGATCCTTTGAAATAATTTTTCACCAGACTTTTAATGGTTTTTCCGGAATACTGCTCCTTGGAAACCAACGGAAAATACTCATGCTGTCTTCCGTATACATTATAGTCTACAAATTCTTTTTCTTTCAGCACTTTTAAAATGGTAGAAACAGTATTGGTGTGAGGCTTTGGTTCAGGGAAAAGATCAAGAACGTCTTTCAGAAATCCTTTTTCCAGTTTCCATAAATACTGCATCACCTGTTCTTCTGCTTTTGTTAAAGTCTGAATTTTCATATCGTTTTCATTTTTATCATTAAATGTGACATAAAAATATTCACGAAAATTTTATATCACTAAGAAATTAGTTATACAAATGTAGAAATAAAATTCATCCAAACAACTATTTTTTTAGTGATAAAAGATTAAAACAAATAAATAATTGATAATCAAGTAAATAAATTTTATTAAAATTTGTTAAAGAAATTTTGGTAGGATTATTTGCCTGGTTTTAAAAATCCTCAGATCATCATAAAGATCACTCCCGATTTTTCTTTTCTGATACTGATGAACTGACTAAATATTTTATTCTCAGAATCAGAAGACATTCAAAAATGATCCATAAAATAATAAGATGAATGACGGAAGGAAGATTATCTGAGAGCGAACCTCCGGATTGTACAATAGAAATAAAGGTCTTTAAAAACGGCGACGTGGGCAAAGCATCAGACAAAAACTGAACAAATTTCGGCAAAGCCTGATATGGCATTGAATATCCCGTAATCAGAAATATCGGATACGAGGAAAATACAAGAACCTGAAATGCAAAAAGTTTCGTCTTAAACAAACTTCCGATCAGCATTCCGAAAACGATAATTGTGGAAATGAATAACGCAAAAATTACCGCAAGATCAATGGCGTTTCCGCGAATTTCAACCCCGAAAACAGAAAAATTCACTACAGCGAAAAACAATCCGAAAATCATAAAAGCAAAAAAGTAAAGAATGCTTTTTCCAAAAATCATTTTAGAAATGCTCTGTTTTGAAATTTCATAAAGATTCAGCAGTTTATTTTCTTCTCTTTCTGAAGTAAAAGCCGCCGCAACGCCAATCAGAAGTGTCTGCTGAAGAATAATCGCCAATAGACCGGGCAACAGAAATCCTCCATATGTCATACTCGCATTGTAAAGCGGACGGTAATCCATATTGATGGGATTCGTCATTTTCATGGATTCATCTTCTCCCATTCCCTGTTTGTTAAAGTACGTTTTCCTCACTCCTGCTCCAACCGTTAAACATACTTTGGTCGCAGTGCTGAGTAAATCGCTGGAAGGTAAAAAACGGGAGGCATTGAGAACCATATTCACATTTGCCTGTTTCTGCGATAAAATATTTCTCTCAAATCCCGATTGGATATAAAAATACCCCTGAACTTCACCCTGATACATTTTTTTTTGTCCTTCGGCAATATTTGAAGCCGGAACGATTTCAATCATGGAAGTGGAATTGAACTGCTGCGGCAATGTTCTGGAAATGGCGGTTCCATCATCATCAATTAACGCCAGTTTTACCTTTTCTTCACCTTTGTTTAAATAAATACTTCCGTACATGAATGCGTACAGAATCGGAGCGAGAAGCAAAATCAGAAACAAGCTTGAATCTTTCGAAACATTCCGAAGCTCTCTTTTAAATATCTCAATGATCTCCTTCATATGCTCTTTTCTTTAAGATAGTTATTAATTTTTCTCTGAAAAAACACAATGCTTAAAGGAAATGTTACTCCGGTAAAAATCAGCAGTTTAAAAATCTCAGGCGTTGCATATGATAAGGGAAGCTCCATGAAATAAAGCTTAATAAAACCATCCAGAAAGTGCGTGTAAGGCATAATGTCTGCATAAAACTGATCGTACCAAGGCATCGCCC